>CBKWLJ010000053.1:0-27512 GCA_966675205.1 uncultured bacterium | reverse complement strand
GGATTGGTGCCGTGGGCCGATTCGGGAATGAGACAGATGTTACGATGGCTTTCCCCTCGGTATTCGTGGTATTGATGAATCACTTGCAGTCCTGTGTACTCTCCCTGAGAACCGGCATTCGGTTGCAAAGAAATGGCAGCAAAACCCGTAATTTCCGCTAACCATTGTTCGAGTTGCTCGAACAGCAGTTGATAACCGGCTGTTTGTGCCAGAGGGGCAAAGGGGTGAATCATGCCGAACTCCGGCCAAGTGATTGGTATCATTTCTGCTGTTGCGTTCAGCTTCATCGTGCAGGAACCCAAGGGAATCATTGAGGTAGTGAGTGATAAATCCTTGGCTTGCAGACGGTGGATATAACGCAATAATTCAGTTTCGGAGTGATAGCGATTAAAAACAGGGTCGGTTAAATAGCGGCTTTGACGCGCAAAAGGTTCCTCTATTTCCCAAGATAGCCCTTTGGTTAAGTCTTCAATGGCAAATGGGAGTTGTTCCAACCCTTGCACCCCTACCCCTGCAAAAATTTCCCAAAGGTTGCACAAGTCTTTGATTGTCGTGGTTTCATCTAAAGTAATGCCAACCGTATTGGCATTAAAGATCCGCAGATTAATGCCACGCGCTTGTCCGGTGCTGTAAATCTCCTCTAAGCTATGGATGCCCAATTCCACCCGTAAGGTATCAAAGAACGGTTCTGACGCAATTTTGTATCCCAACCGCTTCAACCCTGCTGCCAAAATCTTCGTTAACCCATGTACCCGTTGAGCAATGCGTTTGAGTCCCTCAGGCCCATGGTAAACCGCATACATGGAAGCGATAACGGCCAACAGGACTTGGGCAGTACAGATATTACTCGTGGCTTTGTCGCGGCGGATATGTTGCTCACGAGTTTGCAACGCTAAACGCAGCGCTGGCTTCCCGTGACTATCCTTCGATACCCCCACAATCCGCCCTGGAACCTGCCGTTTATAGGCATCTCGTGTGGCAAAGTAAGCAGCGTGTGGCCCCCCATATCCCAGCGGAACCCCAAAGCGCTGGGTGCTTCCTACCGCAATATCTGCGCCGAATTCACCAGGCGGTTGGAGTAAGCACAAGCTCAATATATCGGCCGCAACGGTAACTAAAGCACCAACATCATGAGCCTTATGAATAAACTCTCGATAGTCGTAAATCGTGCCATCCGTTGCTGGATATTGCAGCAGTGCGCCAAAAATGGGTTGCTCAAACTCGAACGTCTGATGGTTGCCGACAATTATCTCAATGCCCAAAGGACGCGCACGGGTTTGCACCACTTCAATGGTTTGGGGATGGCAGGTTTGAGACACAAAGAAGGTATTGGCTTTAGTTTTGCACAAGCCATAGCTCATGCTCATCGCTTCGGCGGCAGCCGTGCCTTCATCGAGTAAGGAGGCATTGGCAATTTCCAAACCCGTCAGTTCAATAATCATGGTTTGGAAATTTAACAAAGCTTCCAAACGCCCTTGGGCAATTTCTGCCTGGTAGGGAGTGTAAGCCGTGTACCAACCAGGGTTTTCTAGAATATTGCGCCCGATCACAGGTGGGGTGATACAGTCGTGATACCCCATCCCCATGAACGACCGAAATACCTGATTTTTAGAGGCAATTTCTCTGAGCGTCTTTAAGGCGGTGTACTCACTTTGGGCGGAGGGTAATTGTAGGGGGCGATGAAGTCGGATGGAGGCGGGAACCGCTTGGTCGATTAATTCGTCAAGGGTAGAGACGCCCAAAACTTTGAGCATCTCGTCCACTTCATCCCGACTCGGGCCAATATGCCGTTGAATAAAAGAATCGGTAGATGCAAGCACCTGAGGTGAGAACAAGTTCTGCTGAGAGTTCGGAAGGTTGAGGTTATCTTTCGCTTCGGAGTTAACAGTGGCATCCAAGTTAGGCATAGGGAACCGATTCGTTGAAGGGCTGTGGCGCGTCACAAATGTCAAGAGCTGGCGCTACCACTTTATTATTTTGTAACAGACCTTTCAAAATAGCTCTCAGCAGACCTTATGGGATCTTAAGAAATGAAGACCCATCCGAGATAGGAAAGAGCGATCGCACACAGCACTTCAATCCAGCGAATGAGTTGCCTATGCGCCTCCTTCTACCTGTTCCCGATACTCGTTAGCAGACAGCGCATCCATTAATTCATCGGCATCGTTGATGCGTAACTTTAATAACCAGCCTTCGCCATAGGGATCGTCAGCAATCAGTTCAGGAGAATCTGCGATCGCATCATTACGCTCGATTACCGTCCCAGAAATCGGAGCATTCAAATCCTCAACCGCCTTTACCGACTCAATCGAACCAAAGCTTTCGCCTTTTTCTAGAGCATCCCCCATGTCCGGCAGTTCTATGAACACAATATCCCCCAACTGGTCAATCGCAAAAGCGCTAATCCCAATTGTGGCAATTTCTCCATCGAGTCGGACATACTCGTGGGTATCTAAGTACTTTATATCTTCAGGATATTCTAAAGCCATTTCACATCCTCACAACATAGCAGAGCTAAGTGTACAACTTACTCCTGACTTATAGCAGAGCAATGGATAAACAAACCGTCAAACGATTGCTATTGGGTGAATTTACTTTCAAACGAATGATACGCTCCCTCATCTTCATCTACGCTTTCTTTTGCCTCTATGTATTCTTCGTTGCAGATCGCATGATCTTTCTACCTCAACCCTCCAGTTATCGGGATAGCAGCTCTATACTCAAGCTGAAGACTCACGATCAGATTCAGCTTTCAGCAGTTTATCGGCCCAATCCGGCATCTACGTACACCATTTTGTATATTCATGGGAATGCTGAGGACTTGGGAAACATAGAACCCGTACTGCAACAACTCCAAGATATTGGGTTTAGCGTTTTTGCCTACGACTATCGCGGCTATGGCACCAGTCAAGGGAAGCCATCCGAGCGGAATGCCTATCGAGATGTGGAAACAGCCTATAACTACTTAACGCAACAATTGGGCGTACCCCCTCAGCGCATTATTGCCTTCGGGCGTTCAGTCGGTGCCGGTTCAGCCGTTGATTTAGCTGCACGCAAACCGCTTGCAGGATTGATTGTAGAAAGCGCTTTTACAACAGCCTTTCGAGTCATTGTCCCGATCCCGATTCTGCCCTTTGATAAATTTTCCAATATTAACAAGATTAAAAAAGTAAAATGCCCAGTGCTGGTGATGCATGGCAAAGCGGATGAAGTTATCCCCTTCTCCCATGGGCAAAAGCTTTTTGCCGCCATCCGTACTCCCAAACTCTCCTTGTGGGTGGATGAAGCGGGTCACAATGATTTTATGTGGATAGCGGGAGAACGGTATGCAGAAACCTTACGGAAATTTACCCAGTTGATTGAGCAAGCACGCTCATAAGTAGCTGTTGTAAGGTGTAAAAATTTTTTCTACTTCTCCCTCTTTATTTTACAATTCATAATTTATCATTCATAATTCATCATTCCTTCCTCAAACTGTTACCCCCTTAAACATTTTGCCTAGTTCACTAGGGTTCGGTGATGCCTCAAGTGCTGCTTCCTCAGTAATGCGACCTTTCTTATAAAGCTTATAAAGTGATTGGTTCATGGTACACATACCGTCGATCGCACATTTAGGAATAAGCGCCTCAATTTCATTAACTTCACCGCGCTTGATGTAGTCTTTGATGGCTTCAGTATTGATCATGATTTCATGGGCAGCAGCACGTTTTTCATCTGTGGTTCGCACTAAAGTTTGAGCAACGACAGCCACCAAAGATTCAGCAACTTGAATTCGCATCGGTGCCTGCTCATCTGGGTTATAGAGATTGAGAATTCGTTCAATCGTCTTGACAGCACTATTGGTATGTAGAGTCCCAAAAACTAAGTGCCCAGTCTGTGCAGCTTTGAGGGCGGTATTAACCGTTTCCTTGTCCCGCATTTCACCGATTAGGATAACATCTGGGTCTTCCCGCAACGATGCCTTAAGTGCAGTGTCAAACTTGAGTGTGTGCAGCCCAACTTCTCGCTGATCGATGACTGCCTTCCGATTTTCATGAACAAACTCAATGGGGTCTTCAATGGTAATAATGTGCTTTGGCATCTCATTGAGGTAATCTACCATTGCTGCCAAAGTGGTAGATTTCCCCGACCCCGTTGGCCCTGTAACTAAGATTAAACCATTATGGTAATGGCAGATATCTTTAAAAACTTTTGGCAAATTTAAATCTTTCAAAGTCATGATTTTTAGCGGAATCAACCGCAGCACCATCGCAGGACCTTTGAGGGTGTGAAACAAATTAATTCTGACTCTGGCAAATTCATATTGAGCAGCCCCATCAAAATCTAGAGTATTTTGGAAGCGCCTAATTTCATTATCTTTTAAAACTTCTTGAAGCCAATTCAAAAATATTTTCGCGTTCGTTCGAGGATAGTTTGTTGCTTCAATTTCCCCTCGATTGCGGAAGTAAGGAATTTTACCAACACCGAGGTGGATATCAGAAAACCCTTTTTCATAAGCTTCCTGTACTAACTGCTTTAAGGTAGGTGGGTTGGGAACCGGGAGGTGTGAGACCTCAGATGCGAGTGAAGCAGCGGAAGAATGATTAGATGTGCGCTTAGCTACAACCTGAATCTTCACCTCTACTTTTTCACTATCAATGGCAATTTTCAGGTGATGATTGCCTGGTTGCTGAAATGCAAACTCAATCTGCCAAGAGCCTTCTCGAGCTACAACAGGACCAGTCATGTTCAACTGGTTATCTATGGTTAAAATTAGGTTCTTGCTAACATGATCGAGGGAAGCAACCCCGGTAATAGAAAACTTGTTTTGAACCACAATTGGTTCTGTGGGAGCTTGAGTAATTTGAATCACGACTGAGAACCCTACAACAACACCTTTACAGGGATGTATCTCTAGTGGGGTAGGGGGATATGCAAGTTTTTCCTCTCAGTAGTGGGCATTAATCGTTGTCGTTGAGGCAAGGCCACACAGCAGAAGGCAGAAGGCTCCAAGGCAGAAGGCAGAAGGGATAAGAATTTTCATGCGTTGTGGTGTACGCAGTTCATGATGGCTACTTATCCTCTTTTCAAGCGATGAGAGGTAGCATCACAATGGAGAAGTGCGATCGCACTAGCGTAAGAGTTGTCCAAAAACAAACCCGTCTTTTGTAGGGGCACGGCATCAGCAGCATCCCAATCCTTGCCTAGATATTAATGTTGCCGTGCCCAAAGACAGGAAATAGCTCATCAAGGCTCTATCGCGTTCAGCGACGGAAATTTCTTCTGGAGTTGAGACTGAGGATAAAAGTGGAGACTCTACAATGAGTTAACAGTTGTGTCAACGATTAGCAGACAGATGGGCACTCAGTTAATCTCATTCCGCCTCAAAGATGAAGAGGTCGCTCTGCTCATGCAGTATGCTGACCCAGAAGAGACGCCGAATCTGACTGCTCAACGAATCATCCGGCATATCTTGGGAACGGCAGAAAGCTCACCAGATAGGCTGACTACGTTCTTAACTCAAGTGAATGAATTTCAGGAGCAAGTGAAGTCAGTCAAGGTCAATATTGATGAAGCGATTAATGAACGCCTTGAAGCGGTGGACAAGGTGGTTGATGATGCGGTTTACCAAGATATGCAAGCAGAAGAGAATCGGGTGCAAGGGCGTTTTGATAAATTTGAACAGCGCTTAGACAAGTATTTTCAGATTTTACGGGCTTCAGGTCGGTTACCTGCCCCGAAAAAAAAGTACTTAGAACTGCCTACCGAACCCCTCAATGATGCAGAATTAGCTCAACGGTTGATTAATCCCAAAACTGGACAGCCTTATTCGGTGAGTGCCATCAGTCGGCAAAAGAATCGAGTGAATTTTCCCCTGTGGTCAGAGGCGCGTGACCCCCAAGGGGTGTCTTGGCAGTACGAACCTAATGAGGGGTTATTTTATCCCCTTGAGCCTTCTGGGGATTTTTTGGTTTAAGTTCACCCCATGCCTTATGGCTGTTTGATCTCACTTGAGCAAGTCATTCGTCCTTTGGCATTCGTTATGCTGAAAAGCGATCGCTTGAAGCTCAGTTTGTTCAAGCTGACTCTTGAGCATCAAGCACTCCATCAATAAATTGTTGCATCCGTTCATAATGCGACCCTCGCCAATAAACTTGACTACAGTCACCACAGCGATGAAATTCATCAATTTCTAAGCAGGTTTTGTGTGGCAGTTGGTCGAGAATCGATTCTTTGGCTACAGGTTCTAATAATCCATTACAACGAATACACCGTTGAAACGGTAGAACCTTCTCGAATAAGTTAAAGCGCCGCAATACCTCTACTATCTGCCGCTCTGGGTTCGTTGCTCTGACATAATATCCATAGATAACCCGACTCCTCATTAATAAACCGCGATCGCGTGTTAAGAGGATACGTTCTTGAGAAGCCGAAATCTCTGCTAATTCTTCGTCATCGTAGTCGTTGCGGTATAGGGTGTCAAAGCCTAACAAGCGCAGAGATGAGGCTAATTTTCCTAAATGGACATCCAGAACGAAGCGAAAGAGGCTTGGTGGTTGAGGACGGACAGAGATTAGAGGTGTGAGTTTTGTTGCCGTGGAAATCGGGTGAACATCAATGCGATCGCCATCTTGAACAATATAAGAGAAATCCACCGCATTTCCATTCACTAGAATGCAGTCTACTTCCGGATGCGGGACACCCAAGGATTCAATCATGTCCTTGATTGAGCCTCGCTCTTTAAAAAAATGGGTAAAGCTGACTCGTCGTTGGCTTGGTGGTAAAAAATCGTTTAGTTCTGCACTAAAGCGAAACTCTGCTTTAGCCATAGGAGCAGTTTTCGACCAAACTCTTCCTCAACTGTACCTCGACTCCGCGAGAATGAAAAATTCGTCATTCGTAAATTGTAATTAAGTAGGTCGGCATAAATAAACGATAGTATGTCAACAAATGTTAAGAAACTAAAATCCTCTTCTGTTCTGCCTTCTGCCTTCTGCCTTTTGCCTTTTGCTATATCCCCCTTTCCCTTTCCCTTTTCCCGCAGACAGTTGAGAAATTGTCCATCCTCAGACAGCCAGTACAGCCTATAAATTGAGGCAAACGCCCTCCAGTTGACGGACACTTACAGGAGTTACATAGTGTAGTGCATGGAGCTAGCTGTAATTTTCTACTGTTAGAGCATAAAGAGTTCAGGGTAATGAAGATGGATTTAACTCAAAGCTTTATTTCTATTGCGGAAACGGCAGCTAAACAACAGGCTCGTCAACTCAATACCGCTTCTAACAATGAGACTCAACCAAAGTCGAAGCCATTAATGCTTAATGGCACATTCAACCGACTGATTTGAAATTAAACGAAGTCGGGTTGGTGCTAACCTGGCTTAACTGAATCTGTGAAGCGTTATCTAAGGTGATACCTTGGCATAACCAATCTGAGGAGCAGAGTAAATAGAAACAAAAATAGAGTCTTCTGTCCCTTCATTAATCGCACCGTGAACTTGACCTTGGTCGGCAATAGCAAATTGACCAACATTTAAAGTCTGGCGCTGACCATTACCTAAATAGTAAGTCAGTGTACCTCTGAGCATAAACCATGTATCTTGCCCATCGGGATGAATATGAGCTGCAACCTCTTGTCCCGGTCGCACACCCCAAACGGCAATACTAGAGTTTTGGGTAATCACAACTTCAGTCACTACTGCCTTTTCATCAGAGAAACAGGCGTAGGATTCAAGAGCAAAAATTCTTTCATTCATAATTCACTATTAGCCGATTCATTCCTAGCAAACTGTATTGAGCAATACCCCAAGTTGTTCAAGATGAATGCTCTGTAAGCTAGGAGGCATCTATAGCAAAAGACAGAAGGTAGAGGACAGAAGGCTGAAAGACTATTCTGTTTCAGGACTTACGCAAATTTACTGTTAAACTGCCATTTGTAGGGGCGATTCATGAATCGCCCCTACTATATATGGTATCCATGCGTAAGTCCTGTGTTTATTACTGGTACATGGTCGTTTAGAATTCGTAGGGTGGGCACTGCCCACCATTCTTTTAAATTCACAACAGCTTACTTGCTGCTAGGGCGATGAGGAGAACGATAAAAGGGTTTTTTCACTACTAGTGCTGGATAAGACTTACCACGAATTTCAACTTCGAGGTGTTGACCAATCTTGGATAGCTTAGTGGGAACATAAGCAAGTGCGATCGCTTTTCCTAAAGTGAGTGATAGCGTACCACTAGTAACTTCTCCCACAACTTGCCCCTCATGCTTCACCGGATAACCATGACGCGCAATGTGACGCCCCTGCATCTCTAACCCCACAAGGCGTTTTTCGACTCCAGTCGCCTTTTGCTGTTCTAACACCGAGCGTCCGATAAAGTCCCCTTTACTGTCAAGGTGAACCACCCAACCCAAACCCGCTTCTAAGGGAGTGGTGGTATCGTTGATGTCTTGTCCGTAGAGTGCCATCGCTGCTTCTAGTCGCAAGGTATCTCTTGCCCCCAACCCGCAGGGCGTGACACCCGCACTTAGAAGACTGCGCCACAGTTCTATCCCAACGTCTGGATCGAGCATTACCTCAAATCCATCCTCGCCGGTGTAACCGGTTCTAGCTACAAAAGCAGGTTGGCCGAGTACGGTTGCTTCTGTATGTCCAAATGCTTTAATTGGCGTTAAGTCTTCCTTGACAAATGACTGTAAATGTGCGGCAGCTTGTGGCCCTTGAACAGCAATTAAGACTTTGTGTTTAGAAAGATCTTCCAAACTCACTGAAGTATCTTCTAGATTTGCCACTAACCAAGCTTTGTCTCTGGTGCGGGTGGCGGCATTCACAATCATCATCCCCCGTTGCTCACCTGCTTCATCCTCTCCCTGGTAATAAAAGATGATGTCGTCAATGATGCCAGCTTGGGGATTTAATAAAACTGTATATTGAGCTTCACCGGCTTGTAGTCGGGTTAAATCTGAAGGGACTAAGGGTTGCAAATGTTCCCGCAGTTGCTTACCTTTGAGGGCAAATTTTCCCATGTGAGAGATATCGAACATCCCTGCTGAAGTCCGCACCGCTTCATGTTCGGCGGTAATGCCACTAAACTGCACAGGCATTTCCCAACCGGAAAAGGCAGTGAGTCGGGCTTTTTGTTCTACAGCGAGTGGATGAAGGGGAGTGCGGAGTAGAGGTTGGGATGCGTCGGATTGGGCCACAGGTTGTTTTGGGTCGAGTCGAGGATAACTCTAATATCTTAACGAGGTGCGATCGCTTACTGGGGAGACGGAGTGCGATCGCTTTTATCGCCCCAATTTTGGAATTGATTGGTGATGCGATCACGCTTGTTCTGTAATTCTTGTCACCCTTTGGGGAGTATGAACGATAGAGCGATCACTCTGACACGCTAGCTATACTCGTAGTCAACAAAAATTAGCTGAGGAAAATTAGATGGTGGAGTGGCTAGTTGCTTGGGGAGTTTCTGAAGTAGTTGGGCTTATCGTTAAGGAAGTTTTAGCTCCCTTGATTAAAGGTGCTTTAGAAGACTATACGAAAGACTTCTTTAAAGGTTGCATTAAAGACTTTACGAATATATTAGAGCCAAAGCCTCTGAAAAAAGCAGTGGTTCAAGCGTTGGTCGAATTTTTGGAGCAGATGAATCAAGAACTCCAGGATGCTGATGTTCCTGAAGAGGAATTGGAACACTACATCAAGCCTTTGCAGCAATTTATCAAGGATTCAGAGGTCAAAAAAGTTCTCAGCCTACCCTTTGAAAGTGAAATTCAAGAGCTGGATTATAGCGCATTAGAAAAAGCCTGGAATGACCTGAATGATAAACCGTTGCCGGAGGAGTTTAGTTGGCAGCGAGTTGGTAAGCGATATGTGAGGAAAGTCAATGCAATTCGGCGGGAGTCGAGTGAGCTGAGAGCTATTTTGGACTCACAAAAGCTGGAGGAAATCTCGGAGAATACTAGGGCAATAGCTCCAGTAGTTCCGGATTTTGATTTGAATCGCTATCGCCGTGGACTGTTCAAAGCGTATGAAGAGCTAAATCTGGATGCATTGGACACAGACGGGTATAACTATGGGTTGAAATTGTGGCGAATGTTTGTCCCTCAAGATGTGCGTGATGCGAACGAACTGTCTCCCGAAGTGTATCAGATTACAGAAGCAAATTTGAAATTCTTTCAGGATAAAAATCAACTGGAAGCCGTTGGAGTTTCACTGGAGAAGGTAGAAATCTACAGGAAGTATCAGCAACAACCTAAGCGCTCGGTTTTAGAGATGATACATCAGTCAAATGAAAAATATATCTTTATTCTGGGTAAACCGGGTTCTGGGAAATCAACGTTATTACGGTATATTGCACTGCAATGGGCAAGAGGAGAATCTACACCTTTGTCGCAAGAGGAATTGCCGTTGCTGATTGAGTTACGCACCTATATAAATAACTGCAAAGAGAAACGATGCGGTAATTTTTTAGAATACCTACATCAAGGCATTGGGGTGGGTGGGGGACTATTAGAACAGCATCAACTGAAAGCATGGCTAGACAATTCCCAAGGAAAAAGTTTAGTAATGTTTGATGGATTGGATGAGGTGCTAGATACTAGCGATCGCAATGTGGTGATTCAGGATATCATCAACTTCTCTACCACTTATCCAAATGTGCGAATTTTGGTCACCTCCCGGATTAATGGTTACAAGATTCAACAATTGCGCTCTGCCGGATTCAATCACTTCATGCTACAAGATTTAGATCGCCCTCAGATCGATGAGTTTATTGACAAATGGCATGAATTAGCCTTTAAAAATAAGGATGAGGCAGAAGGGAAGCGAAAACGCGATCGCCTCAAAAATTCGATTGATACGTCTCCCGCTTTTCAGGAACTGGCAGGCAATCCCTTGCTGCTGACAATGATGGCAATTCTCAACCGCAAACAAGAACTCCCAAAAAGCCGCCCCGAACTCTACGAAGATGCCTCAAAAATTATGTTGCAAGAATGGGACAAAGAGAGGGGTGTACCAGAACATGAAAAGCTTGATTCCGATATTATTACGCTCAAATGCAAACAAGCTATTTTACGCCAAATTGCCAGCAAGATTCAGGAACGGGAAAGCAACTTGAGAGGGAATTTGATGATTGATGGGACGGAGTTGCAGAAAATCATTGCTGACTACTTGGGTAATGTTTTGGGGAAAGAGTACAAAAATTTGTCCGGATTACTCACGACTAATCTCACCAACCGCAGCTTTATTTTGTGCTTCTTTGGCGGCGATTCGTATGGCTTCGTGCATCGAACGTTTTTGGAATTCTTCTGCGCTTGGGATTGGGCTTGGCGATTCGAGAAGGATCGAGAGTTTGAGCTGAACTATTTAAAACAAGAAGTTTTTATAAAATACTGGCAGGATGACAGTTGGCATGAGGTATTGAGATTGATTATCGGTATTATCGGGGGGAAGCTTGCCTTAGAACTTATTGAAGCTTTGATGGCAATCGAGGACGAACAAAAAGAGTTTCAGAATCTATTTTTATCTGCCAAATGCTTGTTAGATGTGAGAAATATTTCAAGAGAGGACGATCGCATCCGCCTAGAGAACGCCGCAGCAACCCTGGGTAGAGCCTTAGCGCCTTTAGCTGAAGCACAAACTGAAGGGATAACCGAACGAGTTTGCAACCAAGCGATTTATTGGAAACAGGAAATAGCCTGTCTAGTTAAGCAGCCATAGGAGAGAAAATAGGAAGTAGGGAGTAGAGATTTTCATGCGCGGTGATGGCGAATCTGTCATAACGCCTTTCTGAAAATTGGGGTAAAGCAAATGGAACCACTGATTGCCTGGGATATTGCTAATACACTTGGATTTGCCTTTAAAGATGTCCTAACAACTATTGGTAGGGGAATTGTTGATGACTACATCAAAATTTTCTTCAACGATTATGCCAATAACGGACTGGCACTTTCCCAGCAGGAAGCTTTGGTTGTTGCTTTTGGACAAGCGCTTAAGGAATTTCTCCTATTGGTGCAGCAAGAGTTGGAAGATGCCGAGTTAGCTGAGGAGGAATTACAGCAGTACAGCCGACCTCTAAAGCGGTTTCTGACACATCCAATGGTGCTGGCAGAACTCGGAAAACCATTTGCCAAGGATGCTACTTTACCCGATACGAAACAGTTAGGGAAAATTTGGAACGAACTGGACTTGCCTGCGCTACCGGAGGAGTTTAACTGGAGCCAGATGGTGAAGCGGTATCGCCGAAAAGTTGATGCGATCGCACGGCAGTCGGTGGAATTGCGGGAGATATTGGATTCGGTTAATTTAGCCAAAGGTGTTTCAGCTAAAGTCTCGCCAGCGTCTGAATTAGATTTGCGACGCTACCAGCAAGCCATTCAACAAACCTATGGTTATTTGCGGTTGGATTCGTTTGAAACCACAGGGTATAACTATGGCTTGAAATTATGGCAGGTTTTCATTGAGCAAAATGTACGCCAGGTGCAGGAATTTTTGCCTGAAGTTTACGAACTGCCAAAATATCATCAACAGCGGCTGCGAGAAAGCAATCAACTCGAAGAGATTGAGATTTTACCCGATGAATTAGAACGCTACAAACAAGCTTACGCTCAGCAATCAGCGGTGGGGGTATTGGATGTGGTGAAAGACAGCGGAAATTACCCCCGTCTAGTGATTTTGGGCGATCCGGGTTCGGGGAAATCTAGTTTGGTGCAGTATCTGGCTCTACAGTGGGCAACAGCCTCTATTGAAGTTGCACAGAAACAGCCAATTCCCCTGTTAATTGAGCTACGCAACTATATGCGCGATCGCGGCTCTAATCAGTGCGAGAATTTGCTGGATTTTTTCTATCGCGGAAGTGGGTTTATCTACAAGCTGGAGCGACATCAACTCCAGGAAATCCTCGAAGCTGGCAAAGCTTTTGTGATGTTTGATGGCTTGGATGAGGTGTTCGATCCGGTATGCCGAGAGCAGGTGGTGACGGATATTATTAACTTCACTACCACCTATCCTCAAGTGCGAGTACTGGTAACTTCTCGCGTGATTGGCTACAAGCAGCAGCGACTGCGAGAGGCAAAATTTCATCACTTTATACTTCAAGATTTGGAGCAGGCACAAATTGAGGAGTTTATCAATCGCTGGCACGATTTAGCGTTCGATCAGGAAGCCGAGAAAGTTAAAAAGCGCGATCGCCTCAAGCGAGCAATTGAAGACTCCCGTGCCATACAAGAACTAGCGGGAAATCCACTGCTATTGACGATGATGGCAATTCTCAACCGCCATCAAGAGCTTCCTAGAGATCGACCTGAATTATATAGTCAATCTTCGCGGGTGTTGCTGCAACAGTGGGATGTAGAAAAAGCGCTGCACGATACCTCGTTTGAGTTTGTCACGTTGGATTACAAGGACAAGCAGGCAATGCTACGCCAAGTCGCCTATCAGATGCAAGCTGGCAAGAAAGGGTTGGCGGGGAATCTGATTGAGGCAGATAAGTTGAAAGCGATGCTAGCGAATTATTTAGACGTTCTTCGCGTCAGGAATTCAGAACAGGTTTCCGAGTTGATGATCGAGCAACTGCGGAGTCGTAATTTTATTTTATGTTTCCTGGGTGCAGATTACTATGCGTTTGTGCATCGGACGTTTTTAGAATATTTTTGTGCTTGGGAGTTTGTCTGGCAGTTTGAGAAAGAACGCACCATTAATCTTAAATATCTAAAATATGAGATTTTTGGCAAGCACTGGCAGGATGAGTCTTGGCATGAAGTTCTACGATTAATTGCGGGAATGATTGATGCCAAGTTTGTTGGGGAGATTCTTGAGTATCTCCTTGAACAAAAGAACAAAGACGAAAAATTTACAAACATCTTGTTGGCTGCTAATTGCTTTTCAGAAGTGAGAAATAGAACGGCGATCGCACCAACGGCTGAGAAACTGCTTAATCGATTGAAAGACATAGCAAGATATAAATTAGATTCTGAAACATCTTCCAAGGTTGTTGTAGTGATCGCCACGAATTGGAAAGATGACTCCAAGACTTTGCCTTGGCTCAAAACCTGTGTTCGATTTGATGAACAGTCGTATGTACCGGAATCGGCTGTACCAGTGATTGCTCAGGGCTGGAAGGATGACCCAGATACCTTAACTGTGCTCAAACAATGGGTGACTTCCGATGAGAATTGGGCTGTGCGACAAGCAGCAGTACAGGAATTAGCTCGTGGCTGGAAAGATGACCCAGATACCTTACCCCTGCTCAAACAATGGGCGACTTCCGATGAGAATTGGGCTGTGCGACGCGCAGCGGTGCAAGAATTAGCCCGTGGCTGGAAAGATGACCCAGATACCTTACCCCTGCTCAAACAACGGGTGACTTCCGATGAGAATTGGGATGTGCGAGGTGCAGCAGTGCAAGAATTAGCCCTGGGCTGGAAGGATGACCCTGGGATGTTTGAATTTTTGTATTATCGCGTCCTCAATGACCCCTTTAAACGCGAGGAAGACTGGCAAGACAACCCTCGACAAACTGCACTTGAGTCCATTATCCAACACTATCCCAACCATCCCCAGACTTTACCCCTCTTGCAGGACAGAGCAAAAAATGACCCAGACGAGCAAGTGCGCGAATTCGCTAAAAAGAAACTAAAGAATTGGAGCTAAGGGCAGTTGTCTGGCAATGCGATCGCACTTTCCCAACCAAAACGATTCTACTTTAGAGATGCGATCGCACCCTTACTGAATCATTAAATAAACCCCCCAAATTGCCATTGCTCGCAAGTAGTGACTTGCCCGAAAAGTTCCTACTGCTGTAATCGCCTCTGGCGTTCTAAATTGCAGCCCATTTTCATACACCTGCCGCACCACCGCCTCCGTCAGTCGGAACGCTTCTTCTTTCATCCCTTGTTGAATTAAAAATGCAGCGAGTCCAAAATTAATCCCCGTCCAAACTTCTAAAGGATGAGTTGCATTCGGATTTTCTGGAGAACCATCCGGCCTCACTCCATTAGCCGCTCCAAATTTGCCCTCTTGGAACTTTAAAAAGCAGGAATCATACACCGTTTTTAAAGCAGACTGAACACATTCATGGGGAACAATATCTGGCAGTTTGAGTAACTGGGCATAAAACTGACCACACAATTGGTCTGCCATCACAATATCAGAACCACTTTCACTATCTAATTGATAGTACTGACCGTTCCACAGTTTTTCTTGATAGAGTGGCTTAGACTGTTCTAACCACTGACGATAGCAATCAATCGTTTCTTGAATCAACTCTGGGTCAGATGCCTCTATCAGTTCGGATACAGGAGGATAATTGTTGATGAGAATTTCACCGATCGCGATCGCAGATTCTAGTGCTGCCAACCACAACCCACCGCAATAGGCGCTGATTCCCCGTAGCTGCCAGTCATCAAACGTCTGATCAGGAGCACCAGAATTTTCTGGAATCCCATCCCCATCTTTATCAAACGTCTTCAGGTAAGCTAGTGTCTTAGTAATCGCTGCCCAACACTCCCACAAAAACTCGGTATCATTAGACCCTGTGAACACAAAATCTCGATAAACCTGCAAAACAAAATCACAGGGTAAATCTTTCCACTGGTTGCAATCCTGGTAACTGGTATAGTTCGTCTTCTCCCAAGGATGCTCATTTGGCGCACCTAAGTCATGAGGGGTTGCATCTGCTATTTTGCGAACCGCTTCGGCTTTGTTGTAGCCAATAATCCGAGGTGTCTCATCGCTAGTTGGAATAGCGCGGGCAAAGGCTTCCAACACGGCTTTATCCAATCTCGGCCACAGCATGGCTAGGGCAAAAGAGCCATACAGCCGTACATCCAGACTCTCGTACCATCTATAATCAATACATTCTAAAACGCAAAACTGACCAATCGGATCGCGATCGCTAGCGGCTGTCCATAGTGTACCCCCATCAGTGAGCAGGTACAGCTCATTAAACAGCGCCATCTTAAACCAATTGGGCAAATCCTGGCGATTTAAGATAGGTTCCTGCCAAGACTGAATCTTTTCTTTCCACAAGTCAGCGTGTTTGAGGGCAGTGCGAACAATCGACCAAGCATGGTTGCCTGTGCGTCCAAAGAAATCCGTGTAGCGTCGAAAATAGTTGACACCTGGCGCAAACTCTGTTATTGGAAAGTCCCAAGCGAGGATAAAGGGAATTTTGCGGGTTCTGCCTGGACGAATTGTAAAACGAATTGCGATCGCTGCTGCAATTTGTTCTCCTGGATCAGCCGGAGTCTCATCCTGAATATCTCCTAAACTACCATCCGCCGCAAAGGAATGCCAAACTTCGGCCCCATCACCCGCCGGATTCCAGCGACAGTTGTAGAAGACTTCCATGCTGGGATTGGTGACAGTAGCAAAGCACAGTTGCCCTTCTCCTTCCTGAATCTCATCGTGCAGCCTGACTCGATCCAAGAGACAACCTACCCTAAAGTTATCGACAATCCACTGGTTATAACTTCCAATACTATCTCCCCAGCGCGGTTGGTACTCATAAACCGGACTGCCATCATCCCGCACCTGCACTTGGGGTTTTTTAATCGCATTGGTAAACCAGCCCACCATATTTTGCCAGGTGAGCATAATGCTGAGAGTAATAGGAGTGTCTGTAGGATTGTGAGCAGTCCATTCAAAAACTGCTACCGGATAACTGCTTTCCTGGTAACACCCCGCCCAAATGGGAGACAACTGTTCACAAGTTAGTTGTGTCTGAAAGACATTCTCATAGGTAAACCAACTGCGTGGATAGAGCGCATGGTAAGTCCCCGTATTCGTCGTTGCAGGTTCGGAGTTAGCAGGTTGAAGGTTCCCCTCTAAACTTTCAACGTTCAGCCTTTCAACGTTCAACTCTTGCGAAGCCGGATACCACTGCCAGCAGCTTAGAGTGCCGTCCTGAGGCGGTTGGGTACACATGGCATAAGCTTGTGCGGCTTGATTTTCTGGCTGCTCAAAAATACTAAACTGGCAGGCAGGCAGACTTCGATGAGTATGCTCTCCTCCATCCAAGTGCCATAAATTAAAGTCTCCCCGTGGGGAACGACCGATACAACCCGCCCCAAACCCCCCCAAGGGCATACCGTGCCAGGGGCCGTCGTCAAGATTGCTAGCGTAGCGAACGGTGTAGGGATTGTCCCAACCTAGACCAATGGGACGCTTCCAGCTAGATTCAGGAATTTTTGGGCGTGGTGGTGGATAAATCATTTCCTGATTGTACCGAGATCGGGCAAATTGGCGATCGCTAAAGTCATGTGATTTCCTTTGCCGTTTTAGATTTTTGTTGGGATCACTGCTCTTTTCTCAAATCACAAGACCCGTGCAGTAGAAGAATATCAATAGATATAAGCAACTTGTCGGGTGGACATTTCCATGACTCTCTCTGCAAAAGGCTTACAGGATTGAAGGTAGGCAATGCCCACCTTAGGTTTAGGTTTTTCCAACTCCCAAATTCAATATTTTTTTCATAAAAATTAGCTACAGATTCTCCTCAAAATGAGGAAATAGAATCAAAAATAAACTTTAATTCTCTATCCCCAATCTAAGAAATTTATCTGTAGCCTTTTCACATCATGAATTCTGTTATTAATCTTCTGACATATCACGAACTCCCTGAACAATTCGAGAGAGTTCACTTTTTTCGTCAACAGTAATACGGCTGGGAGAACCACTAATAATCCGTTCGTAATTGCGGAACGAATCTTTAATTTCTGGGCCTTCTTCACTAATAGTATATTCACGGATAGCTGTATCGTGCCAAGAACCTCGCATTTTAAAGACGTTAATCGCACGAGACATTTCTCCTCTAATTTCTACATATTGCAGCATTAAAATCGTATCAGTAATCGTAGAAATATGGGAATCCGTAATTGAATGAGAGCCCATAAACTGGTCTGTTGTATTGGTGAAAAAGCCAGTTATTTCTTCTTGTTTAGCGTAGCCTGTAACACCAATCACAAACTGCCGAAAAGCGTTATTGCTTACTCCTCGTGCTAGTGCAGAAAGCGAATCAATCGCAATTCGAGAGGGTTTAAACTCAGCGATTTCTGACTTAATAATTTGCAGATGATCTTCTAAGCCAGCAGATTCAGGATAAGAACAGAGGATTTTGAGTAATCCTTTTTGCTCCATCTCTTCAAAATCAATTCCCCAAGAATAAGCATTACGGGATAACTGAGCGCGAGATTCTTCGTAGGCAAAAAGAATAGCGCGATCATCTCGTAAGCAAGCATCTTGAATAAACTTACTGACTAACAAAGTTTTACCCGTACCCGTGGCACCAGTTGCTAAAATAATCGAATCTTTAAAAAAGCCACCACCACACATCTCGTCAAGCGTTTTCACACCCGATGAAACCCGAACATTAGAAGAGCGCTGAGTTAAACGCATTGCGCCTAATGGGAAGATATTAATTCCCTGATTGGTAATCGTAAAAGGATATTCTCCTTTCATGTGGGTTGTGCCACGTAGCTTGAGAATTTCGATTGTGCGGCGGCGGCGTTCTCCTTCCAGAACATTGCGGACAATTACGACATTATCTGATACAAATTCTTCTACCCCAAACCGCGCCACGGGTCCATACTCTTCAATTCGTTCGGTGGTCATTACTGTTGTCACGCCAATTTGTTTCAGGCGTGCCACCAAACGAAAAATTTCTCGCCGTACTACCGAAGCAGCATCATACTGCTGAAATATAGCGGTGATTGAATCAATGGAAACGCGCTTGGCTTTGTACTTACGGATGGCATACTGAATCCGTTCAATTAAGGCAGATAGGTCAAAATTTCCGACGACCTCTTGTCCTTCTGGGTCAGGCGAAGCGTCCAAAATGAAAAGCTTGCCTTCATTAATTAGTTTTTGTAAATCCCACCCAAAACTATAAGCATTTTTAATAATATCTGTGGGAGATTCTTCAAAGGTAACAAATACTCCTGGATCATTAAAATAACTAATGCCGTTATAGAGAAATTGAACTGCTAACAATGTTTTGCCAGTCCCCGATGTTCCACTGACCAATGTGGTTCGACCAACAGGAAGACCTCCATGACTGATATCATCGAAGCCTTCGATCATTGTTCGTATTTTGTGAACGCCCATTAATACTGATTCATCGCGCCTGGACTCAGGGGAATTTAGTTGACTCATGTTTTCGTTTGTTTTCGATTGTCAAATAAGGATATTTCTAAAATAAAAGGAGCCTACTATCTTACCCTATTATGGTATAAACTATGTACGTAGTACCAAATACTCCTAAAACTCTGCTTCTCCTTCTTGGAGTTCTTCATAAAGAAGATCTAATCCGATTAAAACTTTTTCTCGATCCGAAAGATCACCAATAATTTTACGAACAGGAGGGGGCAAGACTTTGGATAAAGTTGGCGTTGCTAAAATCTTATCTTCCTCAGCTAACTGAGGGCTTTTTAAAACATCAATCACTTTGAGTGCATAGACTCCTTGAAATTCCTGTTCCAGAATAGTTTTTAGAGTTTTTAAAGCCCTCACTGAGTTAGGGGTGTTCCCAGCTACATAGAGCTTAAGAACATAAGTTTTTTTGAGTGGATTCATAACAGAAGAAGTGCAGCGTAGTTAATAAACAGACAAATAAGAATACAATAGCAACTCGAAATCAGCTAAAAAAAGGTCTACTTGCACCTTTCTCTCCAGCTTATCCTTTATATGCTAAAATAGGCTCTAATCAAGATTCTCTGGGAATAGAACGGCGATACATTTCGCCTAAATGAGCGATAACATCGATCAAAGTCAGTCGATAATCGAGCAAAATATCTTCATTTCTCCCTTCTAGCTTCAATTGTTTGGAAAACTCCTCCATTAACTCCATATGGATTTCAACAATCCTAGACACTGAAATATCAGCAAAAAATGCCTTGTCTACGAAGTTATCAATTCTCTGATTCAGGGTATTGTCCTGGGAGAAGTACTTTAAGACAATCTGACGATACTCTGATTTTAGATTTTCTAAAAGCTTTTGCCTCTCGCTCGGAGACAGGTGGCGTAGAAATAGTTGGGGATTTCTTTTGTAGTACACTCCTAGATACCCGAGTCGCTCCTTGAGTTTTTCAGATAATCGGCGTTGCTGCTGGAGCAGAAAGCTTTGATGGTTTAGCTCAGTGGCGATCTCAGTGCTAGATGAATTGGGTGAACTAGCGGCAGGAGACAGGGTGACAAACTGTGCGATCGCTTTATCGATAAAACTAGCTATCTCAGACAGTTGATTGAGCGCCAGTCTGACTTCAGCAGCGTGAAAGAGAAGATTAGTCGGCTCAGTCATCTGGGCAGGAGTAACCTGGTTATTGGTGGTAGCGTGACCCGGTACTTGTTCTGATTCTTTTGCCACAATTACAAGGGGAAGCAGCATTCTTTGTTCAGACAAGCGATGGATGGAGTTCTGAGTAGAAGCGTCATCTTGCAAAATCAAACAATCGATTTGATGCTTGTGTTGCTCAATAACGTCGCAAAAATCAGATTCCGAGTTAGCAACGTGTACAATATAGCGATCACCACTCAGAACCTGACTCAATGACCGAGCCAGGACTTCAGAACTTACAAATGTGCAGATCGTTAGTTGGGGAGGCAAATTAATATCAGCTAAAAAGAAAAACTAAAGATTTACAGGGTGAAATGAGTCTTAACCAGAGTATTTTAACAATTTCTTTAGAAAATTACTTAACATTAATTTAAACATTTGGAAAATTGTAAGTAATTGTAATTTCAATGCTCTGCTTCCCCCCGATCAAGAGCAATAATTGAGCTGTATGTGTCCTTAAGGCTCAGATTTTTTCTGTATTCCTATTCAGCTTGAATCAGCCCATTTTGAGTTCAGTGAGGAGGTGCTGCCTGTAGTAGCGTTCATCCTCTGTTTCAGCAAGATTGGTCATGTCCATGCCAACTCTCAGTCTAAAAGAATTTGCTCAAGCCATTCCTGTTTGTGAACAAACCTGTGGTCTTGCTGACTTGCTAGAGATTTCTCACTCTTCCGGGTGTGAGGCGCTCATCGTAGTCAACCAGCAGCACTATCCCATAGGCGTAGTGAATTTAACAAAAGTGATCCCTCACCTGATTTCTTTGTGGCAGTCAGGAGAGACACTTGTCACTTGGGCGACCCGAGAGGCTAACAAGCCTTTATCTGAGCTAGATCCGCCACTGATTGATCCCATAGCTATCCTACCAGCTCAAATGAGTTTAAGCCAGTTCTGGGCTTACTTCCAAGAGTTTAGCGATTATCCAGTAATGATGCCCGACTGGGGAGTTCCCCAAGCAGGAGAAACGGAAAGATGCACTGACAAGGCAAGTGCTATAAATTCATCCTGTTCCTGTGACTTCGTGCCTCCAGGTGCGATTTCCTCCGTTTCTGCTTGCACTGCCTCCTTGAATTATCGCTGGGCATTGGTAGACGAGGAAGGAAAGTTTTTGGGACTGCTCAATAGCTGGCAACTCTTAAGATACTTGGCACCCAACTCAGCACCAACCCCAGCACCTGATTTAGAGAAACATCCCCAACCCCTTGTACTCAAGACTTTGGTGCAACTCTTAGAGCATTTACCCTTACCCTTGAGTTTACAAACTGCTACGGGACAAGTGTTGACTCAAAATCTAACTTGGCGTCAACAGATAGGAACATCGCCAAACTTAGACTGGGTCAGACGCACAACTGCCTCAATGTTAAATAATCCCTCAGATGAGGCGTACTTTTCTCAGAGCTTTTCTGTGCCTCAAAAAACCTCTACCTTGCCGCAAGAGCAGGGCAAGTTACGTTACACCCCACCTTTTTCTGGCTCTAATGCAGTTTCTCCCCCATACCAATCTTCTCCTCAAAATACTGTTCAGCGCCATTGCGCGATTGATACCCCCCGTTTGGCTAGCGTTGTTTCCACACAACGAGTGATCTCGCCAACTTCCCCGCTTAACCAAACTCGGGACGTAGCAACAGGCCACCAAGCCTTGCTCACCACGACTGAAACACCAAAAAGTAACCAAGAGCGCATTTTTTCCTTGGTCAGAATTCCCTTGTCGCCTTCAGTCTTTGAGAAAGGAAAAGCCGGAGGAGAAAATGAGCAAGGTTTCACTCCATCCAATGATTACCCACTCTTGCGTGATCTTTGCGTGGTAGTAGCTCAAGACACAACAGAACAGCAACAAGTAGCTCAAGAACTGGCAGCGAAAAATGCCGATTTAATTCATCTCAATCGCCTGAAAGATGAGTTTCTCGCTTGCATCAGTCACGAGTTGAAGACTCCTCTGACGGCTGTGTTGGGCTTGTCCACCCTGTTAAAAGATCAGGCATTAGGCTCATTGAATGAACGTCAAGCTCGCTATGCACGACTGATATATCAGAGTGGACGCCAACTGATGACGTTGGTGAATGACATTCTGGATTTGACACGAATGGAGACTGGTCAGTTAGAGCTGACTCTAGAGCCAGTACAGATTCAAGCAGTGTGCGATCGCGCTTACGCTCAGGCTAAACAAGTCTACCAGGAAAAAGAACACGCAGAAGACGCTTCGACCCAAACCCCCTTTACGCTGGAAATTGAACCGGGTTTAGAAATGCTCGTTGCTGACGAGTTACGACTGCGGCAAATGCTGGTGCATCTGCTTTCCAACGCGCTCAAATTTACAGAACCGGGGGGTGATATTGGTTTAAAAGTCAATCGTTGGGAAGGCTGGATTGCCTTTACCATTTGGGACACTGGCATTGGCATTCCCTCCGAAAAGCAGCACTTAATCTTTCAGAAATTCCAACAACTGGAACAACCTCTTACCCGTCGTTATGAAGGAACCGGTTTAGGATTGGTTTTAACTCAACGACTTGCTCGCTTGCACGGTGGAGATGTCTCCTTCATTTCCAAAGCGAGTGAAGGCAGCCAATTTACCTTACTCTTACCTCCTTGTCCGCCTCAAGGTAGAGGGAAAGCGGGAGAGATTTGGGAATACCAAATCCCAAATCTCCAGACAGAAGACTACCAAACCCAGCGCAATCGTTTGGTTCTATTGGTAGAAACTGTCCCTCGCTATCTGGAAACTTTGACAGAACAACTCAAAAGTTTAAGCTATCGAGTCGTGATTGCTCGCTCCGGTACAGAAGCGATCGAAAAAGCTAGGGGTTTGCAGCCGCGTGCGATTTTACTCAATCCGCTTTTACCGCAGCTTTCCGGCTGGGATGTCTTGACTCTCCTCAAGTCAGATGCCCAAACTTGCCACATTCCTGTTGTAATTACAGCAACACAAGCTGAAAAACAGCAAGCTTATCACAATAAAGCCGATAGCTTCTTAAGCATACCCGTGCAAAAGCAAGCCTTACTGCAAAGCCTAACTTGCTTGGGCGTTCAAGAGTGCCCGAAAAAGAAGAGCGGTTTGACGATTCTGCACCTGAGTCCTGTAGAGACGTGCCCTCACACCTATGCCCATTTGCATACCCACTCGGATTCCTCTAACTTAAGTGCTGAATTAACCGAAATTTTGAGTCTTCAGCATTCAGAACTGAATTACCGAGTACTTGAGGCCGATGATTTAGAACAAGCAGAATTATTAGCTCGGGTTTGGCACCCTGATGTTGTCTTACTCGATGCTGCCAAAATTACGGACTCGTTTGCTTATTTAAAACAGTTCTCGCTGCATCCTGATTTGACAGCTTTACCTTTGATCACATTAGATCACCAGACTACAGAGGCGGCCAATCAAGTTTTTAACCTTTCGGTTTATCCTTGTTTAGCATCCGATCGCGCTTCAAGAATGACTGCTCTGTTACAAGTGATTCAAGTTGCAGTCGGAATGTGTCGTATGCCCAGTATTCTGGTGCTAGACATTGGGGATCGAGAGATTGCTCAAGTTGAGGAAAACTGTCCATCACAGTTTCCATTTTCCCAACGCTCCCATTCCAAAACCTGTGATCCTCTTGATAAACACTCTGGTGGAAATCCTGCTCCTGTCGAAACAAGCAGCGTGAAACGCCATCTGGGAATGCAGGCGATCGATACTACTGTAGAGGGAAATCCTCCCGGTGGTGAAGTCAAAAAGACTCAAATCGCACCCTCTCAAGCTTCTCAAGCCTCTTGGCTCCAGGCACTTATTCAATACCTGCAAACGGCTGGATTTAGAAGCCTACTTTCCTGCTCTTGGAGCGAAACATTCCATCATATTCAAGAACAAGGTATTGATTTGTTGCTGATTCATCTAAACGACATCAATGACTCTTCGGCTCTTGCGAATAAGCTTATTGCTCTGACTCACCTGCAAAAACGGCCGCAAATTTTTGTGCTGGATCATCGTTCAAATAGCGATAGTTCGCTAAAAGCCCTCCCCATCCAGCAATCAACAACAGATGAGGAAGACTGTACTTCTAAGTTAGATTCCTTACTAGAATCCGTCGCTACCCAAATAGTACGCGGGCATTCCTTGACGATGACTCAGTTATTGGATCAAATCAACTTAACCTTGGAAATTTAAGGTGAGGGAATCAACACGAGCTGCCATTCTCCTTGTTGTGGATTCCATACTGGTGAAGGCGTCTCGCCTACTACATACGGCCCCCAGTATAGGCGTGAGCCATCCTGAGCAAAAGCAACGAGAATATCTCCCTTTTTTAGCTTCAACTGCTCTTGCGGTAGTGAAAGAATTAAGCCTTGACTCCCTCCTTCCATCGGCGCAAAATCCCAGTGCGCTGGCTTCTCATAAGATTTTCCTGAAGACTTTTGTTCTAAAAGGGCCAATCGAATCGGGTGTTCGGTAGGATTACTCACTCGTAAGGTACCCTCACGCGCTGCCACCGCTTTAGGATCTGGACTCTTTGATGGTGAGGTAACGGGGGGAGAAAGTGTTGGTGACACCGTAGGGATGACAGGGGAGGGTTGTTCAGTTTTTTCCACAACTGGCTCAATAGACGGCTCAATTCCCGGTACCGAGGAGACATCGGGTGATTCAGGCTCGATCCAAACTGAAAATCGAACCAATCCCAAGGCAATAGCACCGAGACCCAAGAGCAATGCCAGAATCAATACGGTAGATAAAGTAGATTTAAGATTTTTCATCTGTAATTTAGGGGATTTACCCCGCACCACTGCTTCACAATACGCCTTGAGGAGGCGGAAAAAAACTTCAATGTCCGCTCTTACCCCTATTGAAACAATGTTGACAAAGCTGCGCTATTATCCTAACGAGGAAATATGAGTACATTTGGTATGCATTGTTCTGATCGTTGTCAGGTTTGCCCATGCAATATACTCGTCTCAATAATTTAGTTAACTTTTTCTTGCTGCGAATTGGGCAATGGTTTACTAATCCCTGGCGGCATCTTTCCTTAGTTTTAATTAGCCTGTTGCTAGGTGTCTTCCTGGGATCGGCGATTCCGACAACCGCCGGACAAGCCGCAAACTGGGATGTAGTAGCGGCTGGGGTTTTGCTCTTATTCACTGAAGTCGTTAGCCGAATTGTCTATGGAAGAAATCGACGGACAACTCCTGTTCCTAGTGCTTCTTGGCGTTCTCTACTCGCAGAAGTAGTGAATGCACTCAAAATTGGTCTAACTTACAGTATGTTTGTGGAAGCCTTCAAAATCGGCTCGTGATGGTTGTTTGCTTCACGCCGGAAATATAAAGTGGGCGTAGAAGGATAGGACAGGCATACTGAAAGAAGGAGGGTCGTTGTAACGACTTTCTGCTAATTCCCTTAACGTTGACTAAGCAACGATGAAACGTAGATCCAGATCCACCATTCCTAGAGATAGAGATAGAGATGCCTTCCCCAGTGCTTCTGGGCCCTCAATTTTTAATATCACGTCTATGGCCATTTGGGCTGCTATCTTCATAGTAGGCATTGGCGTTGGCATTGCTTTTAGCTCGACAGCAACTCTCAATCCAGAAAACGTGGCATCTCGTGAAGTGATTGACCGTAGTGTGCCGAACGCTGAACTGTGCGTTCAATATGGAGCTAGTGCGATCGTCACAGATATGCGTGTTTTCTTGACACTAAACCCCTTTAATGTATTCGTGACCCAGCCCAGTATGCGACCGGGTTGTGTACTGCGGCAAAATAACTGGGCTCTTCTGGAGCAGAAGAACTTGGTGAACTCTGAGCAGGTTCGGGACTGCAAACGACGGATGAATACGTTTGGCTTTACTGGTGACTTGAACAGCAAACCTGAAATTGATTGTATCTATCAAAACGAGGCGGCAAGTAATCTCTTTTTGAACACACCTGGTAGTGTAGGCCCGAAACCAGAAACAGATAATTTTTAAGCAGGATATCACTCTCGATTCTTACGCTTTCCTCGCAAGCAACCCTTTTCGGAAAACGCCAAAGGTTCATTCCTGATTGAATTTAATATTCAAAAAGCGGCAGGTGCTGATTTCGGTAAGGGTTGGCCAAATTCAATGATTGGAGACGAACTCACAGGTGGGGATAAGTTTTCAGATAGCGGCTCAACGGACTGGGATGTTGTTGCTGGTGTCGGCGTTTGGGTAAAAATAGATTGCAGAGGAGGAACGCTTACAGTTGGTGTTTGAGTGCTGGGAAAGAGGGGGGGAGGCAGTACTGGGGATGTTGCCGCCGTTGCAGGACTAGGAATAAAGACTTCGGGAGGAGTTAACGGAGGGACACTCACTACACCTTTGTGTTGTGGGAGGGAAATGTTTGTAGGAGGGAGGCGGTTGGCAGGCAGGGGAACCTCTATGTTTGAGCGCTGCACGAGTAGGGAAGGCAATAAACGATCAGGCTTTGTAGTTGCTGATCCCAATCGTTGCAGTTTAACCGATTTGAGCGATCGCTTCCCAGTTACCGGCAAAAATCTCTGCTGAGCCTTAACGTCCACAACCTGCTTATCCTTGAGAAGGGTAGCATTTGCTGGGGTCTTACTCGCTAAAGGCATAGTGACAATTATCGCTGCTCCTGTAACGCTGAGAATTCCCAGTTTCTGCAAGGAATACCACACATTGCCGTTTCTGGTGCTGATGTTCATATATTTTGTTGTTAAGTTGTCTTGTCTCATAAGTTTGTTTTAGAGCTGTAAACGTTAAAATCTCATCTTAAGTTCAGCATAATTTTATACTTCCTGATTTTTGGGAGAATTCTCAGCGATTTCAGCTAGTGCTGAACACAATGGTATGAGCAGCTAAAGCCAGACTAGAACCACAGGAATTGAGTAGCATTTAATACTTGAGATAGAGGTCAATAAAATCTGGATGTATTGAAATAGCAAAAGAAGAAAACCCTACCGCTAATCATAGGGTAGGGCGATTTTTCGTTGAAGAATCCTCTGGAAATTCCAGAGGATAATTTTATTGTAGAAAATTGAGCAGAAATTACAACTTGTAGTTTGATGGCAATTTTATTCTTAGTGTGAGCCATCTAAAGGTTAAGCAATTCATTCATAATATAGCAACGGACATATGGGTTAGGACATTATCTTTGACTTGAAAGGAAAGTCCTTAACAGGGAACAGAAAAGTTTCCTAACGATTGTGGCGACTGCTATACCCAATTAACCCTTGCAACTTTCGTCAATTTAGTTAAAAAAATAA
>CBKWLJ010000052.1:0-27539 GCA_966675205.1 uncultured bacterium | reverse complement strand
GAGGCATGGCGGCGGGAGTTGTCTCTTTCATCACTCAAGCCTTAATGTGAAATATATGCCATGCCTGGACTATACCTTTATTGATTGTCGATTTTCGTTTAAGTCCCGACCCCAGAGATGCTGGGTTTGAGGAGCGATGAATCTGAACCTTGATGATAGACGTTCTGGAGTCAAAATTTCCCAGGAAGGCTTTGTTCTTACCAGGGGTCAAGTATCCCCTCGAAGCCTTCGGATCGATCCTGAGTTCAAAAATCTGATTCCACCTCTCTCAACGGATGAGCGGCGGCAGTTAGAAACTAACTTGATAAAAGAAGGATGCCGAGACCCTTTGGTAGTCTGGGCAGGACATGACATCTTGCTCGATGGACACAACCGTTGGGAAATTTGTTCTCAGCATGGCATTGATTTCCAGACGGTTGAGATTGAACTACCTGACTGGGAGGCGGCACGGAACTGGATTATCAACAATCAACTGAGCAGGCGCAACTTGACTAAAGAAGCTTTAAGCTATTTGAGGGGTCTGCGGTATCTGCAACAGAAGAAGCCGCGAGGGGGAATGGGTGCCAATCAGTACAGGAAAATGCAAATCCCTCAAAATGAGGGAACTGCTCAGACGGCTGAGCGATTGGCGAGTGAGTTAAAGGTGAGCCGTGCCACTATTGAGCGGGATGCCAAATTCGCGCTTGCTGTAGACGCTCTGATCGAAATGTTAGGAGAGGAGACTCGACGGTACATCCTCAGTCGTGATGCCAAGCTGACAAAAAGGGATACTTTGGAACTGGCTGAGGTGGCAAGACGCGAACCCGACGAAGCCAAAGCGATTATGAAGTCCCGAATTACGGGAAGTCGGCCGTCAAAAGTAAAGGGTAAACGATCGCTTAGTCGGGAAGAGGGTGTGAGTTACACGAGTGGGGTTGGCTGTGATTATTTGGTGCGCGTGACTCCTGATACTTGGGAGCGACTTTCTCAATATATGTTGGAAACTGAGGCGGCAACGTTGGGGGGAGCGATCGCTCGGCTGTTAGATGAGGTTGAACAGTTGCGAGAGTGTGTGGCGGAAACCACTCGGTCAGATATTACCTAGCAACGCTTTTCATCCCATCGGCGGTGCAACAACTGTTATTCTTTTCCTGTCTCCACGTCAACAGCCAGTAAACCATTAACTTTATTGCGCTAAAACCGTTACAGCGATAGACTTTCAACTTTTGCGCTTATGGCATAAGTTCCTACTTGACGATGCCTTGTGGAGTCAAAGAGCCGTAAAAAGCGGGAATGTAGAGTAAAGATTAGCATAGTCTAAACCTTTGTACAGCAATGCCTTCAAGCTATTTTTGGGGTCACAACTGCTAAAATTTCCTAATGATTTAGGTAAAAAAATGGGCGGATATGGTTCAGGAAGATATGGATTTCTAGGATTAACACCCAAACAGACGGTAGAGCAATGCTTAGAGCTATCTATCGGTCAGGTGAAATTCAGTCTAACGACTAAAGCGCAACAGGTAAGAGTCAAGTTTTTGGGCAAAAACTATGAGCTGTCTGTGACTTGGACAGATTGCCAATACGGTGGACAGCGACCTTGGTTTCTTTGTCCGTGTTGCAGCGCTCGTGTAGGGAAGCTTTACCAGTGTTCACTTAGGGGAACTTTAGCCTGTCGCCGCTGCCAGCAACTCACCTATGTCAGTTGTCAGGTTGGCGAGCGCGAGCAGCTAAACCTCGAAAACGTCAAGCTCAGACGAAAACTAGGAGCTATGGGTGATGACCTATCAGGGTTTGCCCCATTTCCAGAGCGTCCTAAGGGAATGCACCAGCGCACCTACGAGAGAATTTGTCGCCAACTACAAGCCAATGAACTCAAATATCAAAGCTTCCTGAATCGTCGGATGCTCAAACTTTGTCAAAGGCTGGCAGGAGAACCAAATGTCACGGAGGTGAAAGTGGATGGTATAGGACTTAGTCAGTGGCAGGAACGGCAGGATGCTCTTGACCGAGAGTTCAAATCACTGATGAAAGAGTTTGATTTGTAGGAATGATAAGTAAATGCGTTATGGACGAGATAATTTGGGATACTACTTTATTGTGAGGGCACAACACCTTGACCAAGGTAATTTCACTATTTAATCAATCGGGAGGCGTCGCTAAGAGTACGCTAACTCTAAACTTGGGTTACCATCTAGCGCAGCGAAAGCATCGGGTTCTCTTGGTCGATTTAGACCCTCAAGCTTCATTAACCACTTTCATAGGACTTGACCCGGTTGAGTTGAACACTACCGTGTATGAAGCAATTGTGGGAGAAGAACCGTTGCCCATTCAGGGTAAAATTCACGGACTGGATATCGCTCCCTCCAATATCAATTTAAGTGCAGCTGAACTTGAATTGGTTAGCGCTCTGATGCGAGAGATGCGCCTCAAAGAGGCTTTAGTTCCTGTCTTGGATAACTACGATTTTATTTTTATCGATTGTCCTCCCAGTTTAGGAATTTTGAGTGTGATTAGCCTGGTTGCTTCCACTCATGTACTTGTCCCGATCCAAACTCAATTTAAGGCATTTCAAGGAACTGATTTGCTATTGAATACAGTGGGTAGACTTCGCGCTAAGGCTAACCGAAATTTAGCGATCGCAGGGTTTATTCCCACAATGTACGATAGTCGTACCGCTCAAGAAAGCCGAACCCTAAAAGCTATCAAAGAGCAGCTTTCCCCATTGGCAACGGTTTACGAGCCAATTCCTCGCTCGATCGCGTTTGCTGATGCTTCTGAGAAGCGATTGCCCTTAGCCAAGTCCAGAGCCAAGCATCCAGCCGTTACTATTTTGGAACGCATTGCCCTAAGTTTAGAGAAACTCTAACAAATTGTGAGCAAAAAAGATCAGCCCTATACAAGTAAGTTGAGAGGTGTAGCCGCTCTTTTAGGAGAACCTCCAGTGGCGGCAGCCCAGGTGGTGGCGATTGGTTCGATTCGCTTACCTCAACAGCAGCCCCGACGCTACTTCGATCCAGAAAAGTTAGAGCAATTGACTATTTCAGTTAAGAAACTAGGTATCCTAGAGCCTCTGTTGGTGCGACTTCTACATCCGGGAGAGTATGAGTTAGTCGCGGGGGAGCGTCGTTACCGCGCAGCTCAAAAGGCAGGATTAACTGAAATTCCTGTTGTTGTCAGGGAACTAACCGATGAAGAGGCTCTCCAGCTTTCATTGATTGAGAACCTCCAGCGCGAAGACTTAAATCCCGTCGAGGAAACGGAAGCCATCTTGCAACTGCTGGCGACCCAACTATCGAGCAGTGCTGAAGAGGCTCGCGCCTTGCTCTACCGAATGCAAAATGAGGTCAAAGGAAAAGTTACCCAAAACGTTTTGGGTAGTCAGGAGGGAGAACTGGTTAAAACGATGTTCGACTCTCTGGGACTGATGAGTTGGGAATCCTTCGTGAGCAGTCGGCTGCCTTTACTCAACCTACCGGATGAAGTTATTGAAGCCTTACGGCAGGGTCAAATTGAGTACACGAAGGCACAAGCGATCGCTCGTCTCAAGGATACTCAAGCTCGGCAAGCGTTACTTTTTGAGGCAATACAAGAGAATCTTTCACTTAAAGAAATCCTCGAACGAATTCGATTGCAAAGGAAGCCTCATTCAAAACCTCAGTCCCTGAAAATCATCTTTAAGGAAACATCGAATCGTTTGCAAAAAGCGAAGTTATGGGACAATCCTGAAAAGCAACAAGCACTCGAAAAACTGCTTAAACAAATGGAAGCCCTGTTAGCTGAGGAATGATAGTGAGTTAGACGTAAAGCCCGGAATCATGACCCAGCGTTAGCAAGGATTCATTGGCACCATTTCTACATGGTGCGATCTGTCTTATATTTTTGGTGTTCCCTATGGTGCAGGCAAAGCCGCCTGCGATAGCGCTAGCGCTATCGCCAAGGGCGAGCGCTTATCTCAAAACGCTCGCATGTAAACGAAGGTTTTGAAGGCAAAATCATGTTCTGATATCAAGTTGCGCTCTAAGGTGGCATCTTTATATTAAGTTGCAGTCAAACGTCCTACACCTTCTTTCTCCCCGTCTCCCAATCTCTCCATCTAGAAGGTTTACTATCTTTGAATGCAACTTGGTATTAATATCGTTTTTCCGCCACTACCAAGTCATCTTCTATGGCTCCCAAACCTTTTAGCGTCGCCAGCGTCACCTCTGCTAAACCTGTAACGCCGCAAATGTTCATCCCTTCATAAGGTTTTTCGCATTTCGATGTTTTCAAACACTTACCTGTAGAAGCGTCCCATAGCTTAATCATTTCATCTCCACTGCTACTCGCTAGAGTTTGCCCATCCGGACTGATGGTGATTGATAAAACCTCATGACTATGTCCCTGTAACGTTTGTTTGCATTGACCTGTACTGATATCCCAAAACTTCAGCAAGCAGTCAGAACTAGCACTAATCAAAGTTTGCCCATCCGGGCTGAAAACAACTGACCAAACCCAAGCCGTATGCCCTTTTAACGTTTGTTTGCATTGACCTGTACTGATATCCCACAGCTTGACTGTGTGATCTGCACTGCCAGTCGCCAGGGTACAACCATCTGGACTCCAACACACTGAAAAGACCCAACCGCAATGCCCTTTTAACGTTTTTTTGACTTGACCGGTACCGACATCCCAAAACTTGACTGTACCATCATTACTGCCACTCGCCAGGATTTTCCCATTGGGGCTAAAAGCGACAGACAACACTCCATGATTAGGTTCTCCCAACGTTTCTTGGCATTGACCCGTGCGGACATCCCACAACTTAAGTGTCTGGTCAAAACTACCACTGACTAAGGTTTGTCCATCCGGACTCCAACACACACACCAAACCCCACTGTTGTGTCCTTCCAAGGTTTGGCGGCAAGTCCCCGTCGTGACATCCCAAAGCTTGACTGTGCCATCATCACTGCCACTGGCTAGCACCAGCCCATTAGGACTGCAAGCGACTGACCTAACATCCTTGCTATGTCCGCGCAAGGTTCTTTTGACTTGACCCGTAGTGACATCCCACAACTTTACCGTATGGTCATGGCTACCGCTTGCCAGCATCTGACCGTTCGGACTATGGGTAAGTGACCAAATTCGATGACTATATCCCTGCAAGGTTCTAAGGCACTGTCCTGTACTGCTATCCCAAAGTTTTAGGATTTGGTCTTGAGCACCACTTGCTAGTAGCTTCCCGTCTGGACTAAAGGTGACAGCTCGGACTACACTACTATGCCCTCGCAAAGTTTTTTGGCATTGCCCGGTGCTGACATCCCAAAACTTCACTGTGCCGTCGCAGCCTCCACTAACAAGGATTTGTTCCCAAGGACTGAAGGCGACAGACATAACAGCATCGTTATATCCATGCAAAGTTTTCAAGGCTTGACCTGTAGTGACGTTCCACAGCTTTATGGTTTGGTCTAGACTACTACTTGCCAGAATTTGACCGTCTGGACTGAAGGCAATTGATATAATCTCATTCGTATGTCGCAAGGTTCTTTTAATTTGACCCGTATCCACCTCCCAAAGCTGCACTGTGTGGTCTGTACTGCCACTGGCTAGCATTTGACCGTCAGGACTGAAGACAACTGTTTTGAGCGAACAGTGATGTCCAAGCCAAGTTTTGTGACATTGCCAAGTGCTGACATCCCATAGCTTAATCGTGCGGTCAAAACCGCCAGTCGCTAAGGTTTGACCATCCGGACTGAAGGCAACTGAGGCAAATGCACCATCATGCCCAGTTAAGGTTCTCAAAACTTGCCCGGTGCGAATATCCCAAACACGCGCTGTTCGATCTTGAGAGCCACTGACTAGAGTTTGTCCATCGGGACTGAAGGCAACGGATACAACCCAATCCGTATGACCTCTTAAGGTGAGCAGTTGTTTTAGATCTGCAACTTGATACACATGCACCTCACCGTGCATATCCCCCGTCGCCAACAGTTTGCCATCTGGGCTGAAGGCAACAGCCTGAATCCCATTCAATGTTTCAGTAAACACCGACTGACGCAGGTCAGCACGGGCAAAGTTCACCTGCGGTAAGTCCACCTTACGCAAGTCAGCCTGCCACACGTTTAAGTGCGAGAAATCCCATCCCCGCAAGTCTACTCCCATGTGAACCAGCAAATTCAGGATGTTTCCTGCGGTGTAACCTCGCTCTAAGGGCATATGTTTTTGGAGTGTAACGAGCATTTCCCGCAGACGCTGCTCGATGCGGAGCGGGCTGCCCAGTTGCGCCTCTAACCCTCGTACCACAGGGGTGAGAATCAATCGTTTTTGGCTGGTGAGCAAGTAGTCTTTTCCCTGTACGATCAGCAGGGATACACTGCGGAGTAAGGGGGCTGGGCAATATCCCTGCTCTGGATTGTGTTGGATAATCTCCTTGAGGACACCCTCCACCAGGCGATCGATCGCAAATTCCATGACTACAGGTTGAAGCGTGAAACCCGTCCCACTTTTCTCAATCAAGCAGCGCCGTCTGAGGGATTGCACCGCACTGAGTAATGAGGCAGGCGACACTAGCGTCACTCCATTAGTTTGCAATTCCTGAAGCGTTACGGCTTCTCGATGTACGGCTAACCAGTACATCACCTGAGTTTCCAACTCGGTCAATCGACTAAACTGCCGCTCTAGCAAATCCCGAATATCATCAAAGACTAAAACACCTTGGCGTATGTAGTCTAAAAGGGCGCTAATGCTGCCTCCTAAATACTCTTGCACTCCAACAGCGACCAGTTTTAGTGCCAGAGGATTGCCAGCATAGTGTTCGATCACCTGCTGCCACTGTTGGGGGGTGGCAACAAACTCGCCTTGTTCCTGAAAAATCTTCTGTCCTGCATCGAGTGGCAATCCACCGAGTTCGAGCGATCGCACTGCCCTGTTTCTACCTTCGAGTTGGGCAACTTCTCTAGGCTTCTCTCGCGACGTGATGATGACGCAACTACTATGGCGGGTTTCCCCGATGCGCCGCAGTAGTTCGCTATAGCCTTCACACCCTTCCCGATAACTGCCTGTATAGTCTCCATCACCCAGGATGGATTCGGCATTGTCGAGGATGATTAAACAACGGACAGACTGCAAGTATTTGACAAATTGATTAATTTGTGTATTTAATCTCTGAGACAACTCCGGCGGCTGTTCTGAGCAGAGAAACTGAAGTAAGTCTGCCACAATCTCTTGAACTGGAGGGGCATTCTGTAGCGATCGCCAAATGACATACTCAAAGTGACAATTAATCTGTTCGGCAAGCTTCACCGCCAGCGCCGTTTTGCCAATGCCTCCCATGCCTACAATAGCGAGCAAGCGAGTACCTTCAACAAAAATTGCGTACTCCAGTTGCACCAGTTCTTCAGTGCGATCGTAGAATACGGGAACATCCACCACCTCACCCCAATCGATTCGGGTATCGGCAACTTCACCCGTTGAGCTATCTCGCTGTGGTTGACGCTCGGTATAGTCTCCTTTTTCCAGCTTCAAATTCAGCACCCGAAACAACTGCACCAGAGAGCGTTTATCTACACCTTCGGTGCAACCAAAAATCCGAGCAATAGTACGGGAGTTGAGTTCGGTGCGCTCACCCCAAGCTTCAAAGGTAATGCGATCGCCAAAATTCTCTGCTATTTCTAGTTGCGACTTGGCAGCAGCGAGCTTAGCAAAACCCGTGAGCGTGAGGACAACACCGCGATGGCGTCGGGGTTTGCTGATGGTCATAGCCTTTGGTCTAGTGTCGATTAACTGTGTTGACCTAGTAAGGTAGCTTAATACTTAAATGAGGAAAGAAACAGGAAAGTTAACCGGGAAGTTAAGCGTACCTTTATTATCCTAAATTTTGCGCCTTGTAACTGGGAGGTCAAAATTTAGGGAGCAGCAAGGGCTAAGAGCAAGAATTATTTCTGTGAGCTTGCTTTGTTGGTTTGTTTTCATGACCTTTTCCGCATTTTTTCAGGTTCCTTGTACAATCTCAACTTTACTGCTGTTTCATTTGCTACATAAACCTCAAGATTTAAACTTCTTTTTAGCAAACAACTTAAAAAACTAACGCTGTTCATTTGATGAACGGCAACAGGTCAAATTCTTGACGAATGTCTAGCAGAGAACGATCGAGCAACGAGTGAAATTCTAGAAAAGGAACTCGTTTTTTGCGATCGCGCGTCTTAAACCAGATAAATATGAGTTCTGGAATGAGCGGCGGCAGCACTCTAAGAATGGCTCCGTAGAGCCAAAGAATGCCCTTTTCTCGAATCATGTCATCGTACATCACATCAACAGCAGGTGTGTTTCTCATCTCACGAAACCGTTGAAAGGTACACTCACTCGTCCACCAAAAGAGGGGCAAAATTTTTAGCTCATCGTACATACCCGTATCACAACCGTAAATCACATGACCAACATCATGAGCCAGCAAAATTTTGGCAAATTCAGGCGGCTGAGTATTAGGGGGAGTCAGATGAGGATTGAGGGCATAGTATTCCTCTAAGCCTTCTCGGAGAGTTTGAGTACTGGCTTTGTCGGCGTAGCAAGGACGTTGATTCATCGTTTTTCTATTTCGATACGATACTGTTTCGTAAATTACAATAGCATTCATGAATGATGCTAGTAAAAAGCCACCGGGAAGACCCCGTAGTGTTCAGTCTCACCAAGCGATGCTGCAAGCCACTCTGGAACTGCTGGGAGAAGTTGGGTTTGATGCGATGAGTATTGATGCGATCGCTGCTCGTGCTGGAGTAGGTAAGACGACTATTTACCGACGCTACAGTGGCAAAGAAGAACTGGTTGCCGATGCGATTGAAAGTATCCGACAGGATGTGGTCATTCCCGATACAGGAAATCTCTGGAGTGACATTGATGCCTTAATTGAGAATGCTGCACAGATTACGCTCACTCCTTTGGGACGGCAGACGGTTGCAATGATTATTAGCAGCGCATCTAGCAATTCCCAATTTGCTCAAATTTACTGGGATAAGTATTTGCAGCCTCGGCGACAAGCTTTTGCGATCGTGCTGGAACGGGCAAAAGCCAGAAGTGAGCTTCAGGAGGATTTAGACCCTGGACTAGTCTTTGACACGATGAGCGCAATCATGCTTTATGCATTAATCTTTCCGCCCATCACTGAATCTTGGCAAGTCTATGTTCGTCGTACTCTGCATCTTCTTCTCAAAGGTGCTTCGCGAACTTGATTCTAAACTCGCTACTGAAGACACGGTTACAGATATGGCAAAAGGCAGAAAGCAGAAGGTAGAAGGCAGAAGGCAGAAGGCAGAAGGGAAAAGATTCACTGCTCGAGGTTTCAGTATTTAGCGAGAGTCCTAATCGCCTTAACATTGATATTTCCCTGAGTCATCACTTTCTTGATTTCTTAAATAGCTTCGAGGGAAGGCTTTTTAAGATGTGCGGAACAAGTGCCGGGCCTGGTAGAAAAATAATACCCAACTGTTGCATTAATCCTAATGCATCGCCTTGTCCCCAATGCTCGGTAATTTTTCCATTTTCGACGCGATCGATGTGCATAATTGACAACTGAATTGGCTTGCCTGTTGGAGGAAGACCTTGGAATTCGCCAAGATGCGTAGCTGTGAATGTTCCACAAGTGACAACTTTATCGTCTGCAACAATCACTTCATCAAATGAGTGCTGACTATTGGCAAAGGCTAAATAGAAGGTCATGCCAAACTGCTTAAAACTTTCCCGATCAAGTGGTTGAGGAATCCCAGCTAAGTGAGCCACAAAATTGGGAGCGAGAAGTGCTAAGGCTTGGTCGATATCTCGATTATCAAAAGCTTGGTAGAACTGGAGAACAGTAGCTTTATTTTGTTCGATTGACATCAGTAGTACTTCAAACAGTTAAGTGTATCTGCGTTACCCCTTGGCGCAACTGGCGCTGCCTAGCGAGCCAAGAGTGCCTCACGAGGTTGCCCAGCAGGGGGGCTAGTTGACTTGCTCCCCATCGCAGTAGTGCGTTTTTACGCAGTAGCTCAGCCTGAGCTGCTTCCTGACTTTGAAGCTGCTGCGCTCGAACAATTTCCGGTTCCCGCTCAGCTTGAATCTGTGGCAAGACGGCATCAATTGCCGCATCGGTTGCCCCGTCACGCAACAGGGGAACCAAATGATTTGCCGCAACAATGACATCCCGTAACGCCATATTGATGCCTTGGGCGCGAATCGGTGACATCGGGTGAACAGCATCGCCCAGCAGCAGCAATCCTGGTGCATACCAACGCGGACAACGCCCGACAACAACGGATAACAGAACTGATCGCTCAATGGTTTCTGCGTGAGTCCGGATATGCTCTGCTAACCACGGAGGCGATGCTTCTGCCAAAACGATAGACCAATCGGCTTGCTTCCAGTCCATTGGGGCATCCTCATGGAGCGCCCAGCCTACCTGAAGATTCCCCTCCGAAGAACGGAACAGCCCCAATGCATGGCGATCGCGAACAACTGTATAAAATATATTCTCAGATTCAAAGCGCGAGCTATCCGCCAATTTAAACCAAAGAATATCAAAGCTTCCAGACTGTTGCTCTAGAGACAAGTTGGCTCGCTGCCGAACAACGGAATTACGACCATCTGCCCCAATAACAAGGTTGGCATAGATGGAGCGATCGTCACCCAGCTTCACGCCCGAAACCCTTTGTGCGCTCCAGAGCAAATCCTGCACGGGAGTGCCCTGGATAAACTCAAAGTTGGGATAAGTGCTTGCTTGGTCGATTACTGCTTCCAAGAAAGCGGGTTGTGAGACGAGGGTGCAGGGCTTACCACCCGGTTCGATTGGCTCATCAACTCGAAACAGAAATCGATTCTCGATCAGAACCTCCCAGGCATCCAAGGGTCGATGGGGAATGCTCTCTAGCACAGGCGACAATCCCATCTGTTCTAGAGCATCTAGTCCACTGGGCATCAGTCCCTCACCGCGAAAAACTCTCCGAAAGTTTCGGGAGGATTCAATCAGTTTGACGGTGATGCCTCGTTTCACGAGAAGCAGTGCAAGTGTTGCACCCGTAGGCCCAGCCCCGACAATTACAACCTGATTCATCACTTGAACACTGTTTTGAATGACTTCAGAATACCAAATCGATAATTGGTAATTGATGAAATGTTTATCCAGTAAGGATAACTGCTATTCCCATTATCTATTACCTATTAGCAGCCCCAACACAGATGCAAGTTAAATGCGTAACAGCTTACCCAGGTGAGTATGCGATCGCTCCAGTTACCTCAGTAATTTTCTGTGTTAAGTTCAAAAGTTGATAATCTCTCCATCGATGTCCAACCAGATGAATCCCGATCGGCAATCCAGTTCGGGTTTGTCCGATAGGTATCACAACGACAGGATGCCCTGTTAGCGTAAAAATACAAGTGTACGCAGCACCGCCCAGTAGATAAGGCATCGCTTTTCCATCTACATCAATGGGTTTAGCAACGGGCTGATGCTTGAAAGCCGGGAATGCGACAACTGGGCAAATCCAAGCATCCCATTGGGATAAAAATTTATCCATTTCCTGAGTAAAGGTGGCTCGACGGGCAAGGGCTGCTGCATACTGTTTTAGGTTCAGCCGCATTCCTCTGCGAGCGCCTTTGATTATCGGCCCACCTGCAATCAGCTTGCGAAGATTGTTGGTAAACGTAGGTTGCGTGGGGATGGGTCGAGTTGCAAACCAAGCTCCCATTAATTCTCCATAGTTTTCCCAAGCTGTTGTGAAGTTGAAGGAAGATGGTGATGCTTTCTCAACGTAGCAACCTTGCTCAACTAAAGTTTGCGCTAGTTTTTCTATCAGGGTTTGCGTTTCAAGGCTTGCAGAAATAGTATCAAACGTATCCGTCCAAGCAATACGATACGTTTCAAGTGGACGCTCTTCTACGGCCTCTTTTGGCGCTGGGGGGACATAGTTCCAGCGTTCATCTTCCCCTTCCACGATTGACAGCCATAGCTTGAGGTCTGCAACAGAGCGTGTCACTGCACCCGCTGCATACATATATTGGAGTCCGGCATCGCCTTCCAAGGGTGCAATCCATGCTCCTGCCATTGATACTCGATGCTCGGTCGGTTTGATACCGAAGACACCGCAAAAGTGGGCTGGAATCCGCGTCGAGCCGCCTGCATCTGCACATAAGTCGAGTGGCACAAAACCTGCTGCCACTGCTGCTGCACTCCCACCACTACTGCCTCCTGCGGTGCAGGATAAATCCCTTGGGTTATTTGTCCGCCCGAAGTCAGAAACTGTTTGTATATCTGAAGCCAGAATGGACAAATTGGTTTTACCCAGAATGATGGCTCCTGCGGCTCGAAGGCGGGCAACGGCTGTTGCATCTTGCTGTGGAACATAGTTGAACAGTTTCTTATAACCGCAGGTTGTCCGCAGTCCAGCCGTTTCAAAACAGTCTTTGACCGTAATAGGAACACCATGTAATGGCCCCCAAATCTCACCTCTTGCCAGTGCCTCATCGGCAACCTTTGCCCGTTGCCTTGTCCGTTCCTCATCCAAGGTAACAATGGCATTCACGTTTGAATTATGGGTGGCAATTTGTTGCAGATGAGCGTCTAAAACTTCTTGAGATGAAACTTGGCGATCGCGAATGGCTTTGGCTAACTGATGAGCCTCCCAGAATACAAGATTACTCATAGGTTTGATACTGACACTTGCTGACAAACAAAGGCAGAAGGCAGAAGTCAGGAGGCAGAATGAATGCCTTCGACCTGTGTCCATGACTGAAAGGAGTCAGGGTATCAAGCTCCCTGTGAACTAAGTTCACAGGCTCCCATTCAGAAGGAGTTTGAATCCCCTCCGGAATGGAGCCTTCTGCCCTCTGCCCTCTGCCCTCTGCCTCCTGCCTTCTTCAATCACTCGGCACATGATTGTTGAGTTTAGTCAGCCTTGCCTATAACCGTCTTGCTGATTGTTCCGAAAATTATCGCGATCTTCCGATAATCTTAAAGTGAGTCGCGGTAAGTTTTTGGTGTGACTGTCGTGTAGCGACGGAAGACAGTTGTAAAATGGCTCTGACTCTGAAAGCCAACTTGCTGGCAGATGTCTACAATTGCTAAGTCTGACTGGCGCAATAGTTGTTTTGCCTTTTCAATTCGGCATTGCGTCACATACTGATAGGGTGCAAGTCCCGTTGATTGCTTGAACAAGCTGGCAAAGTAATGAGGACTCATTTGCACGACAGCCGCAATTTCTGCAAGGCTTAAGTTTTGATCTAAGTGTTCGTTGATGTAGGCGATCGCTGTTTTCAACTTATAGGGGGATAGCCCACCGGAATAGGTTTTGATAGCTGGCGTTTGTACTGCATATCGCCTCATCAAGTGAACCGCTAGCGCAGTTGCCATTGATTCTGCATATAAGTGACTATCATCGCTGGCAAATTCAAGCTCTTTTCTGAGTTCTAGACCTATCTGATAAATCAACGGATCGCGCCCGAATATCTGTGGCACTATTTCCAGTTCATTGATGTTCAACGTTTCATGAGCAGCAAGATTTAAAAAGCTAGGAGCAATGGATAACAAAATGAATTCTGCATTGCCATACGCCTGAGTTGTTGTATTTTGGTTAGCCGGGATGATGCCAATATTGCCAGGGACAAAATCTTTGTAGACTCGTCCATTGGCTTTGAACTCTTTTGCCCTGTATCTCAAACCAATACTGATTGTATGACCAGGAAAGCAATACTCAGGAGTTTCATGAGCAGGCTGACAGTGATACTCAAGATAAATGCCCTTCCATGCTGCTGTGTGGCTAGATAAAACAGGGGAGCAAGGTAAAATTTGCTGTACAGCGTCGGCTTGAGCAAAGTCAATGGTTCGAGGTTCGGCTTTCGGCATCGCTTTTACCAATTTCAACAGGCACAAAACGATCGTACAGTTGATTACCTCACCAATAATCTTGTGGTTACGCCGTCACCGATAGCTTAAGATAGGCTAACACCTTCCATTCAAGCAAAAAGGATGACTTTGGATGGGAAATTAGAAGGAAAAGACTGTTCGGAGGGTTCCTGTAAAAATCGTGCCGTTACTGTCCTGATTGCCAGCATTGGTAATCACTTGCACTAAAGGCGTGACCGTAATATTGTTACTAAGTGGGAAGTTGTAAAACGCTTCAAAATTTGTCTGAGTCGCGTTACCAACTGCACCTTCAATGAACGGCTGACCTGCGGCAATACCCGCCAAAGCTCCAGGTTTGAAAAGGTCTCGGACGGCAACACCTGCCATCCAGTAGTTAGGGTTAACGTCACCAAAAGCAGTATCATCGTAACTGCCCAAACCGTAACGGCCAAAGACAGCAAACTGGGGCGAAAGTGCTAGTTCGAGATTGGCTCCAAAGACATCAAAACGACGATCGAATATCTGACCGCCACTGTACTGAAGGCGCAGGGCAAACGCTCTCGTAGGGGAATATTCCAGTTCAGCCATGCCCTGGTAGCTATCGCCAAATAAGCCTAAATCGCCCCCTCCAGCAGGGTATAGCAATCGGGTAAACGGTGCTGCCGCTCTAACAAATCCCTGACTTCCAGGGTTACTCGCTTCGGCTGCTGCATAGACAGCCCGTACCTTGAATGCTCCTCCTGGATTCCAATCAATGGCTGCGCCTGCGCTTGGACCATTGACTGGGAAGAGAATATAGTTGTTCGTAAAGGCTAGAGTGGTGAAATCGCGGAAACCCAGGTTGGCGTAGCTGTTGCGATCGACATAGTCGGTAGGGCGAATATCCGGTCCCAGGGATACCGTCAAGTCTTGAAGCGGTCTGAAGGTATAGTACACGCGACCCAGCCCAAAATCATCACTTCGAGGTGGTTTCACCGAGAAGTCCAAGACACTGCCAAAATTCGGTTCCAAGACTCCTGCCGCATTATCTCTAGCACCGTTGCTACCCGTCTCGATCAGGATTGTCAGCCTGTCTGTTCCAGAGAAGCTAGTGTTTAAAAACAGAGCGGTCCGATAAAGAACTGTAGGATTTAGGTCTTTAGTGGCAAGGAGAGTCCCCGTAGGGCTGATAATACGCTCGCCCTCAAAACCACCACCATTTACAGCCATGATGACTTGACCTGTCAGCTTAGTTGTTGTGGAGAACTGGTTCGCCTCTAGTTCAGTGGTGCGGGCTTCCAATCCGTCTACACGACCCCGCAATGCCGCTAACTCAGTAGCAAATTCTGCTTGAAGTCGTTGCAATGTAACCAAGTCATCACGGGAAACTCGATCGGCTGTACCCGTTGCAATCAATTCATTGATTCGCTCAAGCGCTGCATTTAACGCTGCTGCAAATTCATAACGAGTCATGGCGCGGTTGCCTCGGAACGTCCCATCTGGGTAGCCTGCAATGACTCCATAGCGCTCGATTAAAGACCGGAGTGCCTCAAAAGCCCAGTCTGTCGGTTGCACATCTGTTAGCTGGCTCACCGAGGTAACTTGTCCCTCTAAGGTTACTGTTGGCTCTTGGGGAATGTCTTCTAGAGTTGTTTGAGCGATCTCACTGGGTGTTAGTGTATCAAAATGAAGTTCATCAGTTCCCGCTTTGGAGCAGGATGCGATCGCCCTCCTTGTACCGCCAGATGCGATCGCCTCCTTTAATCCACAAAGTGGTGCTTCCCCTACTCGATAAAGTTCGTTCTGCTCGACCTTTTCAAGAGCGTTTCCTACATTCTTGGAAGTAGGTGATATCTCTTTAGGCAACTCGGTATCAGTAGTTAGAACCTCTGAATAAACCGCTCTTTCAGGTATTTCTGCTGCGGCTAGACTTGGAGTATCCAGAACCACTAGACCCAAGAGGCTTAAACTGCTAATAAGATACAAATTAGGAAAACGATGACACAAATTCATTTTGGATACCTTTACCAATGCAATACTGTTTCCTTACATACAGTTGGACTCGTAAATTTGTAGCGCGAGTTATGAGGAAAAACTCTGTAGCTACAATTAGTGCTGTCGTTTTGTCGCTTAAAACTTCGGTTATAAATTCACACATTAAGAGAGACTTAAACGGCAGTTTCAAGAGTCTATTTTTACAAGTGGTTTAATTCCTTGAAACTATTCACAATCTATGCCATTGCACGTCCTGAAGACACAGCATCACTCCGTGTGATCCAACGGTTAGGAATGATTCCACTTGGACGCACAACACGGTACTACAAAACGGACTTTGAAATGTTCAAACTAGAAGCGGACTTTGCTATAAATTGCTGAATTGCTTCACGAGCTGCTGCTAAGGACTGTTGACGGACTTCAGCCCCTCCTGACAAATTCTCAGCATGGATAAAAGTCATATCTGTGATGCCCATGAATTCAAAAACTGCCCGTAAATAGGGTTCCTGAAAATCAAGATAGCCACCCGAATAACTACCACCTCGTGTTGTAATCACCAGTATTTTCTTGTTTTTCAATAAGCCTTCGTAACCATTTTGGCTCACTACAAACGTTCGTCTCACTCGTGCGATCTGGTCGATGTATGCCTTGAAGTTAGCGGGTATGCTGTAGTTATACATGGGAATGCCAAAAACATATAGTTCCGCCTCTAAGAGTTCATCAATCAACTCATCAGAAATATTCAGTGCTGTTGCCAACTCTGGAGTAATCTGATCTGAGGGACTAAACGATGCAGCAATCCAAGATTCATCAATCGGTGGAACTGGATAACGTCCGATATCACGGTAAGTTACTGTATCAGTAGGATGAATTTGTTTCCATGCACTGATGAATTCTCTGGTTAAGGTACGAGAAAGAGAGCGTTCTCCTCTTGGACTCGAATCTAGATGCAGAATATTTACCATTGGAAAAAACTCCCTAAAATAACTAGCGATATGTGAAAGTCAGCTCATGTAACTGCTACTTAGCGAATAAACTGCATTACCACCAATCGGCACGTCGGCGAACAGTTGCTAATGATTCATTTGCTTCGTGAATCACTTGATTAACATCAAGTGCTGTAAGCTGACCACGGCGTTTGAGAATGCGTCCGTCAACAATAACCGTGTCAACATTCATTGGTTGGGCAGCTTCAACCAAGAGGTGTGCTGGGTCACTAAATACGCCAATGTTGATATGTTTGGTGGATACAAGGATTAGGTCAGCACGCTTGCCCGGTTTGAGCGAGCCTACTCGCTCAGCAATTCCTAGTGCGCGTGCACCATCGATAGTAGCGAGTTCCAAGACGCGACGGGGCGGTAGTTTGAATTCATTTTCAGCGAGTGCATTCTCGACATTCTGTATTGCCTTCATAACACCAAACATGTCTGCGTTTCCTGATAAGGCAGCAGTGTCCACTGAAAGAGAAACCAACACCCCGGCATCAAGTAGGTTACCTGTTTTAGGAAAACCAAATCCAGCACGCATTTCAGTATACGGACTGAGACTCACTGAAGTTCCAGTCTCGGCTAACATCTCAATCTCAGCAGGAGTTGACGAAATGGCGTGAATGACTTGTATGTCTCTCCCAAGCATACGCTCTTTGTATAAATACTCAATCTCGCCAGTGCATTGAGGAGACGAGTTGGCATGTACTGAGATAGGAATCTCCATCTCGCGAACCGCTTCCCACTCACGACGATTTATCTCAGGAGAACATTCAGTTCCGCGTGAAGCAAATCCTAGAGTGATGAGTTTGTCACTGGAATTTGTAAACCATTCACGTTGGACGCGGGCTATATCATCCAATCTAGTAATTTGATCGTAGGGTTGACCTTGATAGTAGCCATAGGAGAAACGAGAACGAATACCTGCATCTGTAAGCGCTTGTAGGGCAGCATCTGCGTAGGAGGGCCCGCGAATATTGTGATTCCAATCATGCACAGTGGTAACGCCTGAAAACAATGCCTCGATTGCAGCCAAAAACACACCTTGATACATATCCTCAGGCGTAAACGCTTTGCCTAGATTCTCTGACGTGGGAAAGTAACCATGCTCTTTTTTGTCGCCAGACATACTGCGTAATAGGGTATTCCACATGTGCCAATGAGTCTCGATTAGACCTGGCAGAGCAATCATGTCTTGCCCATCAATTTCCTCCACATTTCGAGTTATTAGCCCTTTGCCTACATTGATAATCTCACCGTCACGCACATGTATGTCACCGCCTGCTATGTCACCGAGTATTGAGTCCATACTCATCACATATGCACCTCGTAAGATAAATTCATTACGGCTTGGCAGTTTTTCTTTTAATTGCACCTTCGTTGTCAGAGATGCCAAGAGATTACCAGGGCTTCCCACACCAACTGCACCTAAGACTGCCATTCCTCCTAGAAATCTTCGTCGGTTAACTCTACTTTGTCTGTGAAAAATATCTATCACTGGAACCAACCTCGCTCTAAACTCCTAGTAGTTGTCTCAATTCTTCAACTGTATGTAGCTATAGGTTGTAGTTGAGTCAGCAAAACTAACTATCTAATTCAAAAATTGCGTGGGATTTTATCTCATGAATTCGACGCGATTTATTGCTGAGGATCCACCTTTGCAGGACTATCGAGTAGAAATAAAATGCAGCCACTTGTAAATAGACAGCAAGCCGTCAGAATGAGAAACGATCGCATTGAACAACTGACCCAAGTCTGATCAATCGCATCGAACGTAAAAAGCAGCGAACCAATTAGGAAAAGCCAGTTACCGACAGTTGAATAGGAGGGCATAGGGATTTCTCATTAAAGAAAAAGGGCAAAGTATGATGTCGATAGGTTGCGTTTGCCCACCTATGCATACAAGTCGGGGATGGCTGGAATATCGATTTCTTTCACACAGGAAACGCCAGAGAGTTGGCGCAGGCATCGCAGTAAGAGAACCAAATCTTGCATCGGAATCCGCGTACCGTCATAAGTTTGAATCGCTGCTTCTGCACCTGCTTCATACGAAATTTCAGCAGCGATGTTACCTGGGTTGAGCGATGTTACTGGAATTCGATGCTCCCGCAGGCATTCGCGTAGCGCGTGAACAACGCCTCGTAGTCCAAACTTAGAAGCAGTATTTGCAACTTCGGCAGCGCCTGAGTTATCTAATCCTGAAAGTGAGCTGATGTAGACAACCCGTGGATTGGATGAGAGCTTTAAATTAGGTATTAGGCGATGGGTACAGAGGATTGCAGATAAAAGATTGACATGAATTATCTGCTCCATTTCCTCCGGTGTTGATTGTTCAAACGAATACGTTGGTTCAAAAGCCTTTTCTTCCCAAATTCCAGCATTGTAGAGGAGGAAATCAATTGCGCGATCGCCAATCGCTTCAGCTATTTTTACTGCGGCAGTCTGCGAAACAGACAAATCCGCCTGAATCCAAATTCTAGAGACTCCATCTGAGCGATCGAGCGTCGGTGGGCGAGTTCTGGAAACAAGAAACACGGTATCCCCCGGATCGGGTAAACCAATGCTGAAGCCTAAGCCAAGTCCGCGACTGGCTCCAACGATCAATAAGTGAGTCATGGATGGTATTAAACAGAGTTAGGGAACAGGATACTGGTCGAACTTCTGCATTAATTCAAGTAGCTCCTCTTGGCTAGGCTGTCGCCCATTCTTAGTTAGTTCAGCTAATCCCTCAAAATACTGCTCCCGTGAATCGGCAGGACAGAACATGATTAATAGCTTTGATCGCGTTTGTCCTGGATTGGAGAAGCCATGCGGCATGTTCTCCGGTACAAGCATTAAGGCTCCTGGTGCGGCTGTCACTGTGCGTTCATCTAGTACCAGTTCGACTTCACCTTCTACTACATAGAAAATTTCGGTCAGTTGCTTGTGGATGTGAGGACTTGCGCCTTGGGTTCCTGGCTCCATGACAAACTCGAATAACCCAAAGTGACCGTGTGTATCTTTGCCTGTTACTTTGAACGTGCAGGTACTCGTGCGAATTTGAACCGATCGCCCTTCTCCAGGTTGCAAAATAAGGGGTAAGGACATAGAAAACTCCTGATAGTTAAGTTGGAATCACTGCAACCGCATCAACTTCAAACAACATCCCATCAAGCGCAAGCCTTGGCACTGGAATTAGCGTCTGAGTTGGTGTTTGCTCTCCCCACATTGCCTGTAATTCAGCCCCTAATTGCTGTAGTTTGGACTCGTTATGATCGACGATAAGCGTAGTAAGCTTGACTACATGTTCCGGGCTGGCACCAGCAGTAGTTAGAGCAATGCGGAGATTGGCAAAAGCCTGCTTCAATTGGGCAGCAAAGTCATCAACAAGATTGCCGTTTTCATCCTCGCCACCTTGACCGGCAATATAAATGATAGTTGCTCCTGGTGGCACGATCGCTACATGAGTATAGCCATTAGCAGATGGGTCATATAATCCTGCTGGATTGATGCGTTGAATTTCTTTAACCATTGCTTTGACTCTTCATTACAGATTCAACTTCCTGACCATAGGAAACTTCAAGCGTATGCCCATCCGGATCGCGGATATAAGCCCAGTAGCCGACTGGCGGAGGTGAATCAATTGGGCCTTTGAGTAATATTCCTTCAGACTGAGCCTGATTGCAAAGGCGATCGACCTCTTCACGAGACTCGCAGGCTACACCGAGATGGGATTCGGGTAAAAGTGCGCCGTCTACTTTAGGCATTTTGAGCAACACAATGACAAAAGGATGGATTGTGTCACCGATCCAGGCAACATCGGATTGCGTTGTGCGATCGACGCGACGATTCACCACTTTCAGGTGAGCGTACTTTTCATAAAATGAAATGCTTGCATCCACGTTGCTAACTGTCAGTGCAACGTGAGTAAGACCGAGATCAGCCATTAGGGATCTCCTTGCTTTTTAAAGAAAAACCTTTAGAAACTATGATACCGGAGTGATGGTGACTTTGTAAAGGATTTTCTTTAGTTTGTAGAGATGACTGCAACCGCCGCTAAGAAAATCGGCAACTGGAGGCGATCGCTTTTTCTTTGCTGCAAGAAAGGCGATTCCTCCTGAACAGATACCTCCATACCAACCATCAGCCCCTAGCCAGTGCGCTAAAACTCTGGACTAGAGGGTGTTAAATTGTGCTAATTTGGTATAGTTTCTGAATTTAATTTTCCGAGTTACACTGCTAAAGCGCGGGATAACATTACTAACAAGAGTGTTAGACGCTATGCGTGGCTTAATGGTTAGTTAGCTGCCGAATATGTCTCAGAGGCTAGGATGAATTACGTTCAGAACGATCTCTTCAGTGATGGGCAGAACTGGACACTGAATGCCTGTGTTGGTACAAATGGTGGACCATACGACTACTTTGCCTATTCAAGGGGTTACTTCAAGGCAGCACATCGGCTCTTTGACAGCATTCAAGAAAATTCATCATCAATCGATCTGCTGGTTTACCCATTTGTTTATCTCTATCGGCATGGGATTGAATTAGCACTGAAAGACTTGGTGTTGCAGCTTCCTCTCATCTGGAATGAGGAGCCAAGGCAACTATTCACGCATAAGCTGCTCGAAATCTGGGAAGTAGTTCATAGTTATCTCATCCGTGAACCAGAATTTACCTCGCAAGAGTCAATCCTTGCAACTGTGGACAAGCTTATTCAGGATTTTGATCGGATTGATTCCTCTGGAGAGGTTTTCCGATTTCCCGAAGCGCGAAATGGAATTCAATTTCTGCAAAGTACAAAGTTTATCAATTTGGAGGTTCTAGGAAACTCCATGAAGGAGGTTGATAGTGCCTTTGAGTACTGGCACTATCGAGTACAAGCGCTTATCGAATGTCGAGTGCGAAAATCTAACGACAGCTAACACCCCCCTGTATCGGAAGGATAGTTCAAGCGTTGGTTAGGATTGATAAGTTATCTGCTCTCGCTGAGCTTTGCCGTTAGACAGCAACCTCTATAAAGCTAAAAGCACCTGAACATGTTCTCTATGCAATCAGAAGCACTCGAATAACTTCTTCAAAAGCTCCACCGCCTCCAATCAATCATGGAGACTGTCGCAACTGGTGGCGCACGGATTCAAGAAAAGGATGACGAGTACAAAAAACTCTACATGGAACTGAGCTTAGAACTGGAATCCCTCCAGAACGAAGGCTTCAACATCAAGAATCCAAATCCTTTCCGATCGCTTTGGGATTGGTACAGTTATTGGTCTGCTCATCTTGGTAGCTATGCTGATCGTCGGCAGTACATCCGTGAGCTTTATGAACAAGTCATTAACCCGATCGAAAGTGCCCTCTATAAGCACCGCGTCAATGCTACATCGATTGAAGAGTTGACTGCCGATCTGAAACGTCGGTTAGGTCAGGCTGTAACTGAGACACAGTCCAGCTTCAAATTCACAGTAGAGTCCCTTCACCCTAAGATTGTTCAAAGGTGTCGTGCATTATTTGAAAATAGCCAGTACGATGAAGCAATCTTTAATGCCATGAAAACAGTCGAAGAGGAAATTCGGAATCGTGCAGGAGCCGCTCCTACTGATTTGGGAGTAGCTCTAGTTTCAAAGACTATGAACCCCCAAAACCCGAAGCTCACCTTCAGTTCAGTAAATCCCGAACAGGAGGCTGCACATTCCCTTTATCGAGGAGCGATTGGCAGCTTTAAGAACCCGCTTAGTCATCGATTTTTAAACACCTCTGATCCGATTAGAACTTTTGAAATCCTTGGCTTTGCTAGTTTACTGATACGTATGCTTGACGATGCGACTGTTGAGCAATGAAATTCTACTGCTGTCTAACATTGCACTGTACGGGACAACTGGTTTAAGCGTTGGGCTAGGATTGAACGGTTATCTCTTGAGAAGAAGACTTGATATTCAAGTCAACTGCTTCTGTTTGGCTCTTTGGTAGTACAAGCCCAAGAAGACGTTGCAAACAAGAAGAATCGCCCCAAACCCAAAGAGTGTATTCACGATGCCGACTCGGTCAGAGAAAAAGCCGATGAGAATTACTGGTAAACCATACCCTAAGTAAGCGCAGACAAAATATCCGGAGGCTGCCCTAGCTGATTCTGAACCACTGAGCCTGACGACTTCAGCCAATCCACCCAGGTAGGTGAACCCGTAGCAAGCCGTCCCCGCGATCGCAACCCCTGCTAAGACTAAACCCAGGACACCAAGCCAAGCCCCACAGGTAAACGTGATGTAGCCCAGGACAAGAATAACAGCGCCTAATTGGAGCGATCGGTGTGCCTCAATGCGACGGGCGAATGGTTGCAATAAGACACCCGTCATCACGAAAATAAACAACAGTGGACCCGACCAGTTGGGTAGATTGTATTGCACTAATTGTGTAGGTAAAATCACGCCCACAATTCCAGCCAGCGACCATGCTAAGGCAATAGCTAGCCCAGCCGGAAGAGTGCCATCAGGAAAGCTGGGCAAGCGAATCAGCGCTCCTTTTGAAACAGGCTGTTTTGGTAGGCTAATCGCTAAACCAATACATCCCAGAATCAGGATAAAGACAACCCAATAGCTGAACGGAACCAAAGAATTTTTGTATAACAAAGCTCCATTCGTAAACAGGGCACCACTGGAGAACCCCAAAGACGTGGTGAGACTGACATAGATGGCAACCTGAGCCGAGTTTTGCAGTAACAGACCCGATAGATATGCGGTTCCCGTGCCCGTAATCAAGCCAACGGCGATGCCCTGTAAAACCCGTGTGGCAAACAAGGTGTAAATGGTTGGGTGGGCAATCATCAAGAATGTTGCGAGTAAGGCGGATAGCAAACTCGCTAAAATCACGGTTTTACGTCCCACGCGATCGGAAATGCCACCCAGCAGAATCAATGTCGGCAATAGTCCTGCTACATAGGTGGAAAAGGCGATCGCAGAGATGCCACTGCCAAAGCCTGCGATTTTAGCGTAGGTACTATACAGTGGGACTTGTAAATTTGAAGCATGGGTGACAAGGAAGATCGCTGCCGCCACAATGAGTACAGAGCGTTTCATGGTTTAACATTTGAGTTTGTGTGTAAGCGAATCCGTAAATCAATCAAGCAACTGACAGCAATCTTTTACCTTGAGTTCTCGTAGAAATATAAGCGACCATAGCCTAAGAACTGACCGACACCATTCTCTCCGGCTGGAAAAGCTGTGATGCCGAATGAGTAATAACCACCTCGGTCAGGATTGCGTTGAGCTTTGAGTGCGATCGTCACAGTACTTCCTGGAGGCACAGGTGAGTCAAAAACTACTGTTATTTCATCTTTTTCTGAGGACTGAGAACCTCCAATGCTGGCTAATGCTAGCTCGCGATCGCCTGCAAAACTATCTCCCAGAAAAGCACGGCTTTCATTTAACCTAAATGCAATGTTAGCGTTGTCTAAATTTTGGGTAACTCTGACAGCTTGCAAGGGTTCTCCAGCCTCTTGGGGAACGCTTATTGTAAATTGGTAAGAAGCTCCCGACCAACCGACCGCAACTGAGCTAGCAGCCGCACGAAGTAAGAGTGGAGAACGGTCAAACAGGGTTTGTCCATTACTCAATTGTTCAGCGCTGACGGATAAGGCGAAGGAACTTGGCAACAAAATACTCAAAATTAGAGTAGTGGTACGGAGACACCAAGACTGTAATGATAACCCAGAAAATTTGTTACTAATTTTAGGCATCTTTTGGCTCCAAATACATTTTTAAGTCCAGTAAGCTGATGGAGAATTGTAAAAAAATAATGCTTCCGAATCAGAATATCTACAACAGCTAATTTTTGATCGGAGGCTGTTTTACAATAAAATCTGAAGGCAATAGACGACTAGCATCAAACAAGACTGCTATAGAAACAAATTAGTCTTATTTGAAGCAATGAATGATGCGTCAAATTTAGAACTAGCAAGTTGTAACTCTTAGGTGAGCGATGCAATACTGCCGAGTTGTAAGCCCGGTTGTATATCCAATGCAACATTTAATCCGCAAAACAGAATTAAATGTTGCAGCGCATTCTAAACGCTGGCAAACGTTATAGCAACGAGGAAATGAGCGATATAGGTTTTTAAATAAAAACCTTTAGAAAGTATTGTATGCATCCCACTTGATTTTGTAAAGAGTTTTCTTTAGATTATTAACTATGAAGAGTGAATCACCAAATAAATCAGCAACCGTCCGTACCCGACGCGCTATCCTAAAACTGCTCAAGCTGGAGGGAGCAATGGACGCTGTAGCGTTAGCTTCCCGTTTAAACGTCACAGCAATGGCAGTGCGGCAGCACCTGTACGCCTTGCAAGAGGAACAACTCGTCACTTACCAGGAAGAGCCGCGTTCTATGGGGCGACCTGCTAAACTGTGGCAGTTAACTCCTGCTGCCAATAATCTCTTTCCTGAGCGCTATGCCGAGTTGACTCTGAGCCTGCTTGATTCAATGAAAGAAGCATTCGGTGAAGAGGGACTCGATCGCCTCCTTGAGATCAGAACTCGCCAGCAAATTGCCGACTATGGGGAGAAACTGCCTCCTGACACCTCTTTGGAGCAGCGACTAGAAGTATTAGCTGCCAAACGTACTGACGAAGGATACATGGCTGAAATTCAATCGTTAGAGGATGGCTCGTTTCTCTTGATTGAAAACCACTGTCCCATCTGTGCTGCCGCAACGGCTTGTACGGGACTGTGTCGCCAAGAGCTAGAAGTGTTCCAGACCGTTCTGGGACAAGATACCCTTATTGAAAGAACAGAGCATATCGTTGCTGGTGAGCGACGCTGCGTTTACCGAGTTAGAGCATCTGACTCTTCACCAACTCCATCCACAGCACGAGTCAAGACGTAAAGCTCATGCGTTTTAGTGCCAAATTGTCGCGGTGACGTTTTACGAATCACCTCAAATCCCATTTTCTTCCAGAACTGAAATCCTGACACATTTGCTTCAATTACTGACAGGGATATTCGTGGCACTCCCTGACTTGATACCCATCGCTCAAACGCTCTGTAAAACTCCGAACCTAAACCTTTACCTCGTTGGTCAGGAGCAAGCATCATCAGTCCTAACCACCAAGTTTCATCATCAGGATAGCGCCGGATAGATTCAATCATTCCCACTAAATTATCGTTTCGATCAAATAAACCGAAGATGTACTTATCCTGCGTAGTTTTCCCTTCTGGTACAGCATCAAATTCTTCACGAGCAGCCGTAGGTAAAGGGGGTTGACCGTCTGTAAGGAGAGCAAACTCTGTACATTGCTCATAAAGTTGCTGGAGAACTTCTGCATCTTCTGGCAGTAGCAACTTTCCTAAATAAGCGGGAAGCTCCAAAGAAAAACTTATTGATTCATCCATATTGCTCGCCGAGAACATTGTCTATACTTGCTTATAAGCAAGACCAAACTAACTTTAATCGCTCTATCAATACCTCCGGTTAACTTAACTCTGAATGTAGAATTTTAATCATAACCTTTAGAAGAAAAAGACTGTTCGCAGAGTACCCGTAAAAATTGTGCCGTTACTGCCCTGATTACTGGGATTAGTAATTACCTGTAATAACGGTGTAATTTGAATGTTTTTGCTCACTGGTAACTTGTAGAAGGCTTCAAAGTTAGTTTGAGTTGCATTACCAACGTCACTCTCAATAAAGGGTTGACTAGCCGCAATTCCTGCTAAAGCACCAGGCACAAACAAATTTGGAAAAGCAATTCCCGCCATCCAGTAATTGGGGTTAATATCACCAAAGGCTGTATCATCATAGCTGCCGTAGCCGTAGCGACCAAAGACGGCAAACTGGGGCGAAAGTGTTAGTTCAACGTTTGCCCCAAATGCATCAAAACCGTTATCGAATACACTGCCCCCACTATACTGAAGGCGCAGAGCAAGAGTTCTGCTAGGGGAATATTCCAATTCAACCGTACCTTGGTAAGAATCACCGAACAAGCCGAGTTCGCCGCCTCCGGTAGGGTACAGCAATCGGGTAAAAGACGATACCCCTCTGATAAACCCCTGATCGCTTGGATTGGATGCCTCTGGTGCAGCGTACAACGCTCGCACGGTGAAAGCACCGCCTCCCGGTTTCCAGTCAATTGCTGCGCCTGCACTGGGACCATTGATCGGAAAGAGGATGTAGTTATTGATCAGTGCTTGGGTGCTAAAGTCTCGAAAGCTCAGGTTTGCGTAGCTGTTGCGATCGACGTAGTCGGTGGTGCGAATATCCGGTCCAAGGGAGACTGTAAAGTTTTGAAATGGCTTAAACGTGTAGTATAGCCGACCAATTCCAAATTCCCGGTCTCTGGGCGGTTTAACCGAGAAGTCCAGGACACTACCAAAACTAGGTTCTAGGAATCCTGCTGCATTATCGTTACCAGCATCGCTGCCTGTATCGATTCGGATTTTTAGCAAGTCTGTCCCGAAAAAGCTGGTGTCAAAATCTAGAGAAGCTCGAAACAGAGTTGTGATATTAGAGTCATCATTGGCAATTTCTTGACCTGTAGGAGAGATAATTCGCTCGCCATCAAACCCACCACCGTTCACTGCAAAGATAACTTGACCCGTGAGCTTTGTCGTTGTAGAAAATTGAGTGGCTTCTAGCTCAGCCGTGCGGGCTTCCAAGCCATCTACACGACCTCGTAATGTGGCTAACTCGGTAGCAAACTCCTGCTGAAGCCGTTGCAAGGTGGTCAAGTCATCGCGGGAAACTCGGTCTCCAGAACCTGTCCCAATCAACTCATTGATGCGATCGAGCGCTGCATT
>CBKWLJ010000051.1:0-27634 GCA_966675205.1 uncultured bacterium | reverse complement strand
TTAGGTTTGTTCATTTGGAATGCGTAAAGTCTGAATTGCTTATGGCTGCTACCCTGAAAGAATTTTTGGAAGCTTGCGAAACTCTCGGAACACTGCGTCTGATTGTCACTAGTAGTGCGGCGGTTCTAGAAGCTAGGACAACGATAGAAAAAATATTTTATGCGGAGTTGCCCAAGGGAAAATATGCCAATATGCACAAAGACACCTTAGAGTTTCACCTGAATATGGATGCGATTAAAAAGGTGAAATTTGAAGAAGGTCAAGCGAAACGGGGGAATTTCACTACCTATGCGGTTCGTTTTCTCAATGAGAACGAGGAACCTGCATTAAGTGCCTTCCTCCAGTGGGGCAAACCAGGAGAATACGAACCAGGGCAGGTAGAGGCATGGCAAGCACTCCGGGAAAACTATGGGGAAGTTTGGGAACCTGCACCAGTAGAACAAGTATAAATTGTGGTGATTCTGAGAAGAATTTTAGGATTATGCCTGGTTCTGGTTCTGCTGTTTTGGAGTGGTGACGTACAGGCAGAACCCTTAGCTGATCGATTGGCGCAGTTTCCCTCTTGGGAGGGAAAGCCCCCTGTTAACTCAGCAGAGGGAGACTTGATTTATCCTGATTGGATGGAGGGTACCTGGCAGGTTACGAGTACGTTAGTCGATCAGGTTGCTCCTCTCGCACCAGATTTGGTAACGCCAGGGTTTGAAAGCAATCGTCGCTATCTCAATGAGCCTGTTCGTTTTCTGGTACGGTTTCAAGCGGTCAAATCTGGGCTATCTGCGATTAGCGATCGCTTTTTGCCCCTGAAAATTCAAAATTCCCAGCGATTCCTGTTGCCTCGCTCTGATAAAATGCCTCCAGTGGTGGCAGACAGAGCATTTAATGGATTGAACATTGCTAAGGCTTATTTAGGCGATGCAGCAGTTCAATCGGTTAAAGTCGATCCCAATTCCCCAAATCGTCAAATTACTGTTTTACGCACAGACCGTCAATTGGTTTCCATTGTTACAGGTCGAGCTTCTGAGAGGCCTGAACCCGATCGCTTTATTGCCACAGAGGTTTCTAACCAAGTCTTTCGGGGAATTCCTCAGCCTTATTTTAACCAGGTAGAAACAACGACAGCTTATCAGATCAAGCGATCGCCTAATTTAGCGATCGAAGGAGATCAAGTGACGGCTGTTTACCTTTCACCCCAAGATGCGAATTATTTCAAGGCTTTAGATCGACCTGTGGCTCTCTATCGCTATCGACTAGAACTTCAACCGGTCGCAGCAACGCCAATACCTTCCCTGCCGAAACAATAAAAAACCGTGGGACTGGATGTTCCACGGCGTTTGGCATGAGGAGTCTTAACTTACTTAGGATTGTAGAGCGAACTCACCAGCAAGTTGGTGCTGGTAACGATTTTGGTAACCGAACTCCCTTGGTTGAACAAAAGTGTTTTTTGCCAATGGTATAAAATTCCGCTGAGTTCCAGCCTAAAAAACTGACTGTAGTTATTTGTTCTTGGTTGTCCAAACGCTTGTGAACATCATCAGCAAACCGCCAATGAAAATTGCGATCGCAAGCCCTCCGGCAACCCCATTCATCCAATCAAAATTTTCCATATAAAAAATCCACGAGGGTCTTTGAAACAGTAAGGTGGGCATTGCCCACCTTACCTCTAATAGTAGGTTAACTCAACCCTCAGGTAGTCCAAGCGCTTGCGCTTCTTTCGTAAGTGCCATTAACTCTTTGTGTACTTATCGAGAATCTTGGCTAACGCCGGTATCGCTGTCTCTACTTCACCCTTAGCTGAGTTGCGGAGTTTGTTATACGCGCCTCGCACAACCCCGTTACTGGTTTTCTCGATCCTGGCATCAGTAACGCTGAGGACGGCGTCTGCCGCACGAGAGCTATTCTGAGTGAGGTATCCAACCGGGTCACCGGACTGTACGCCTTCATTCCACATGGGGTCGAGTGCCGCCAAAATTTCCGGCAGAATCCGCTCAATGGCTCCAGCAATATAACTAGGATTGATTCCCTTGACAGCGCCGTAAGCAGCTTTCCAAGCTAATCCACCCATTCCGCCCTTGGCAGCGACTTGCTCATCTATCAACGTTACGCAGTCAGCCACTAAGCTTGCTCTTTTATTCGGGTCATTCAAACCTTCGGTAAGTCCCATTCCAATTCTCCTTAAATCTCAAAGCGTCTAATTTCTGGGTACTGGCAAATTTGGGTAATGATATTTTCAGTAAATGCCCAAATCGTTAAAAACTCACCTTATTACTACTAGGAGTAGTTTGAACATCCTTGCTATCAGAAGACTTGTCTAGCCTTTGTAGCAGTGATATTCCTATGAGTCTTCACTCCAAGCCTTACTTCCTACCTATTTTTCGGGCGGGGAAGAATGATTTCGGGATTTTTTTCAAGATTAATCAGTGACCTAACCCAAAAACGTGCAATCTCAATTCATTATTGACAAGGAAAACAGTGTTACGGTAGACCTTGCTAAGATAGTTCATAAAAGCTTTACAATTTCTCAAACAAGAGATTTTCGTCTTTGATTGTACAGAAATCAAGACCCAAAATTAGATTTCTTTGATAACAAACACAGCAAAACTCCCCCGTAGGTCGTAGAGGTTAAGAAGACTTTGCTCATCAGCAAATCCTTACTGAACAAACGACTTTTTGGGGAGGGAGGAGTTTAGAAACTCACTCTTTTTGGTTTTGTTAAGCGGTTGCGTTAAACAGTGGTAATATCTTTTTCTTTTTCAGCTAGCAATTCGTCAATCTTGGTCGTGTACTTATCTGTCAGTTGTTGAATTTTGTCTTGAAGATCTAGTGATTCATCCTTAGATACTTCGCTATTTTTTTCCTGTTTGCGAACTGAGTCAACGGCATCACGACGGATGTTGCGAATCGAAACTTTACCTTCTTCCGCTAACTTTCCTGCCATCTTCACAAACTCCTTGCGACGCTCTTCTGTTAACGGTGGAATATTCAACCGAACAATTTGACCATCGTTATTTGGAGTCAAGCCAATATCTGACATCTGAATGGCTTTCTCAATCGCAGTTAAAGAACCCTTATCATAGGGTTGGATGGTAATCGTACTCGCATCCGGCGTATTGATGTTGGCCAAAGACTTGAGAGGCGTTGGAGTTCCATAATACTCCACCGTTATCCGATCAAGTAGGCTAGTATTGGCACGACCCGTGCGAATGGTGTTGAAATTGCGTTGAGTCGCCTCAACAGCCTTCTGCATATGACTTTCGACATCAGCTAACTTCACAGGAACCTCCCACAATTGTTCCGACTGGTTCTCCCATTACAGCGCGGTGAACATTACCCCGCACCGTAAGATCAAATACCATAATCGGGATATTATTCTCTTTACATAATGCGATCGCAGTACTATCCATCACCCGCAGATCGTGAGCCAGGACGTAACTGTAGGTGAGGGTTTGAAAGCGACGGGCATTGGGATTTAGATGAGGATCACTATCATATATTCCATCTACCTTAGTGGCTTTAAAAATGACTTCCGCATCGATTTCTGCCGCTCGTAGGGCAGCCGTTGTGTCAGTCGTAAAGAAAGGGTTACCCGAACCGGCTCCAAAAATCACCACTCGTCCTTTCTCCAGATGGCGAATGGCACGGCGACGGATGTAAGGTTCAGCCACTTCTTGCATAGCGATTGCCGTTTGCACTCGCGTCGGTATGCCATTTTGCTCTAAAGCATCTTGTAAAGTCATGGCATTCATGACTGTGGCAATCATGCCAATGTAGTCAGCGGTAGCCCGATCCATTCCTGCGGCCGCAGCTTTGAGACCGCGAAAGATATTGCCGCCACCAACCACAATTGCCATTTGGACGCCTTCACCAACCACTTGGGCAACTTCAGACGCGATTTCTTGAACCACGCTGGGATCAATCCCGTAGCCCAGGTTGCCCATTAAGGCTTCACCGCTTATTTTTAGTAAAACCCGTCGGTATCTTATCCCCATGCTACGACTCTTTTTTCTTAGATTTCCTCCACCATACGATAACAGCCCAGAGGTTTTTCTGTCTCTAGGTTGACGGGTGTCGCCACTTTAGAGGGGTACCCGTTGCCTGAGTTGATTTAGGGTAAATCTCTTGCCTACAAAGCAAAGCTGTGATCGCATTTTGCAGATAAGGCACGGACTCGGCTTTTGAACCTTGAAGCTGATTGTCAATCAAACCGCTATAGCGGATGATTCCCTCTCCATCGATGACAAACACCTCTGGTGTCGTTTGTACACCAAAGCTATGAGCCACGTCCTGAGTAGAATCCCAAAGGTAGGGAAAGTTCAGTTGCCATTCTTTGGCTAATTGCTTCATGCTCTTAAAGCTTTCTTGGGGGTTTTGCTGCGGATCGCTAGCGTTAATACCCACTAAAGTAAAGCCTTGCGACTCAAACTGAGCTTGAATTTGCTTGAGTGTGTTCAAATAGGATTTGACGCTGGGGCAGTGATTACACATAAAAACTACCGCCACACCCTTCCACCGTTCTAAGTAACGGGAGAGGTGGTGAACTTGATCGTCAATTCCCGGCAGTTCAAAATCCGGAGCATAACTGCCAACAGGAGCAACAGTTTTTTCCACGAGACTCATATGGCTTGCATGAGAATAAACGACGATTTTTCCTTTCCCCCATCCCCTCCGATGCTATAACGGATTGCTTGAACGGTGCCGAACTTTTACGCTTGAGGCTGAATCCAGCCTTGTGCTGTCGCTTGATACCCAATTAATTTGTAAACGAGTTTGGCTGCCGTAAATTGAGAAACTACAGAATCAACCACGGGTGCGAGTTCCATGACATCACAACCAATCACTTGATAAGTTTCAAACACTCTTCGGAGAAAGGTTAGAAGTTCATACCAATTCAATCCGCCCGGTTCCGGTGTTCCGACTCCTGGCATCAGAGTGGGATCAATCCCATCTACATCAATCGTAATAAATACACGTTGGGTCGGGATCGATGCGATCGCTCTTTCGATCCAATTGGAGTCTTTAGCAATCTCTCGCGCCCAAATCACCGGAATCGATTTTTCTTTAATCAAGTCCGCTTCTTCTTTACACACAGCACGAATCGCGATAGGTAGTGTTGGCAATCCCATCTCCAACACCCGACGCATCACACAGGCATGGTTGTGAATCGAGCCTTCGTACTCATAGCGCATATCGCCGTGAGCATCAATTTGAATCACCGTAAACGGTTCTTCTGAAGCAAGACGGTAAGCCTCAACAACTCCCGTAGTGATGCTATGTTCACCGCCCACCGCAATCACAAACTTGCCATCTTGAATCAGTTGGGTTACAGCCTCACGGGTAACTGCCAACATTTCCTCTGCCGCCACCCGTTGGCCTAGGCGTGTATCAGCAATAGGCTGGTGGGTATACACTCCCGTCTCTTGACAAATTTCGTGTTCTAGTTCGTCATCGTAGTCTTCCAGTTGATCCGATGCTTCTAAAAGCGATTCAGGGCCGTTTTCACAGCCTTTGCGGTAGGTTGTCGTTGCCTCGTAAGGGATGGGTAAAATGACCACTCGTGACGCTTCGTAAGATGCCTTAGTTTCAGAGCCGAGGAATGGTCGAACAGCAGTAGATGTTTGCGCCAGCATCAAGGGAACACCAAAAAGAAATGCAAAAAACTATCGTGACACAATTTTCATCACAGCGGCAAAGGGGAGTAAAGCCAATATCTCTCAACCCGTCTCCAGACTGTTCATGGCCATACTCCAAAGGCTACTGTTTTGCATAGGTTTTAGCCATTGTCAGCTTTTCAATTGATTACTGCATAGGCAAATGCTCAAAAAGGTTAGGTCTCTGACAAAAGCACAAGAGCTTACCCGTATAACCCTATGAGAACTTTCCGTCCTGAACATCTGTGAAAAGCTAGATTTCTACTGAAAATACTGGATGCTTCCAACGGTTTACGGGAGTGAGTATCGCTTTGTTTCTTTTATTCTTCGACCTGGATCAGGTTCTCAGGCTGGGCGAACTGACTACAGATGAGGCGATTCAACGGGTACGCTTGCTTGCCTGCTTGCCCTACTATTGAAAAAGGGATACTGATAGCGGTGCAGCGTTTTTGTTACGCGGCGGAATGGCTTTTTGCGTCATACCAAGCCGTTACATCATCAATTATCATTCCTATTTCAAATTCATCTAGAGGATGCCATCGCTCTTGTTTTATAGAACGAAGAACTTGGTTTGATTCACCAACCGGATATTTTATCCACCTGTAATAGCCCTTATCATCTTCCATCGTGAAAAGAAATACACACACAGTAAAGGGTATATCTTGAAAATAATCGGTTTCCTTTTGAGTGAAAGATAGTGACACCTCTTGTATATCTTTGAAAGCTTTCTCTCGACCTTTTACTTGAACCCCGAAAACTCTTCCTGTCGGTAATTTATCTCTTAGTATTGTTACCAACATATCGAGTCCATAATCAGCCGTCATCCGCTCAATAACTAAATCCTGTCGGCGTGTGAGGTATACAACCGCAAGATGCTCGGCACGTTCATCAATAAAATCTTGCAAATCTCGTTTCATCACTGCCTCCACTTTGGATCGCAAAAGACTGAGCGGAACGTTGGATAGTTAGGAGAAGCCCAGTATGCTGCCACCTCATACCATAGTAGTAGCAATACATCTGGGTTAAGAGGGTTGAGGCCTAACGGTCGTGTCAGCAGCGGCAAATAACTTGGAACTCGACACCAGCGGCTATCGAACGTCGGCTGTACCACGGTTGTTATACTGCGTTAGCCACAATGAGTGTGTTCGATCCGTAACACGCATCGTGGCTAGAATGACGATATCAGGCTATTTCATGAGGTTTTACTGTGGAAGCTCAAACTTATTGCTGGATCTGCAAGAAAGTTGCTGACAGCGCAGAACACAGGATTAAAAAGAGCGACTTAGTAAACCTTTATGGTGCTGGTGCTTATAAAGGGAAAAATGCGGTTGTGCTAATCCGAGAAGGACAAGAGATCCCTGTTCAAGGCCCCAATTCAAAGTTTGTCAAATATAAGAAGAACCTCTGCTCCAAGTGCAATAATGAGTTTTCTCAACCCTTTGATAAAGCGTATGAGAGCTTTATTACCTATATTCGTCAGAATAAAGACTTAATACTAAAACGTCGATTTATTGATTTCCGAGATATCTATGGTGATGAGTTTGCAGCCAGCCAGTGCAACTTATATAAGTATTTTGTGAAAAGCCTTGGTTGCAGACTTGCTAATGATGGTTACCCAATTCCTGAAGCTCTACCTGCCCTGTTACCTAAAAGACCATTTAGGACACAGCTACGTATAACATTTGCCGTTCAAGAGGATTTCTTGCTTTTACCTGAGGCTATCAAAACAGCAGGTAAAGGCGATCTGATGACATTTCTTCCTCTACAGGAGACCCGACCAACTTGGCTGGAAAAATGGCGAGCTAAAAAGTATGGTAGGACTCGCCCTCTTGAGTATCAGTGGAATGAAAGTTTTGAGTGGTTATATGTTTGGTACTGGTACAACACCACACCAAACGGAAAGCTCGGCTCAACTTGGATTGCAGACTCCCAGTATATCTATCTCGGAAGTTATGAAGTGCTGTCTGATGAAGAAAGGCAAAAACTTTTAGAACAGTATAGCCGTCCAATTGACAACACCACTAAAACGCCAGCTATATAACTCGTTATTATCCGAAACTCTCTGTATATCTCCCCCATCAAGGGGAATAGACTGATAGCTTCTCCCTATATCGTGCTAATACGGGTGTGCCTTTAGTGCACAAGTATATCGAACAGATGGTAGAAGAAGAGTGAGCGATACCTCTCAAGGTTCAAAAATTCACCCAAGAGTACCAGCACGACACGCAATTGAACACGGATACACAGATTACGCGATCGCTCTCCAAACCCTATCTTGGCTCTTGGCTGCTGACAGGCGGGCAAAACCTCCTCACTGAGTAGAGGATTTCAGCCACTTCAGTGAACTTCTGCTATTAGCAAAGAAATTAATTCCTTTGTGGGTGAGTGCGTTAGTTCCAGCTCTTAAATACAAAGCAATCCCACTCAAAATTTAAAGTTTTCAGCCTTTGTCAACCTCCCTAGCCTCCCTTAAAAAGGAAAAAAGGGAAAAAACGGGTATTTTACTTCCTACCTACTTCACCTCTTATTCCCCCCTTATTAAGGGGGGTTAGGGGGGTAAACAAAAGCCGAAATAACTAACCGCTACTCAGCCTCAAACGCGAGGATTCAGATATCGCCTTTGCACATTGATAGCTTCTGATAAATTGTTGAGGTGATAAATAACCTCACTAAGCGACTGCCTGAACCGTTCATCATCTGTGAGTTCTGAAAGGTCAGACAGAAAAATGAGTTCCGCTTGGAGACTTTCCGACATCCGAGTATAGTTAAGTCGAATAACCTGATGAATTTGGTTCATATCTCAATAGAGCTAACAACAATTTCTAATAATATTTAAAACAAGATTATTTGTAAATATTTTATAGAACTTTTCAAGAATATTGATTAATTTTGATTATGTTTTTGATTTCTATATACCAAAATTGTTCGATATTTCTTTAAATTAAAAAATTAGCATTTTGCTCATAAAGAAGGGATGAAAATTTTCTTTCTGCGTTCTGCCCTAGAGCCTTCTTATGATGAAAATCTTTCTTCACCCATTCCCCATTTCCCGTTCTCTCTTTTCAAAACAGTGCTTTACGGCACAAAGCGTTCTAAGAGATAGGAGATATTTTGTTACAAAATATAAAGAGAGAACGCAATGCGACAACCGACTGTACGCTAACCTACTTTCATGACTCTTTCTTCTACTAGCTCAATCAACACGAACATCGAGACGAAAACCTGGACTTGGCGGGGTTTTCCCATTACCTATCAAGTCCAAGGCAACCAAGGGCCAGCAGTTGTCATGGTGCATGGTTTTGGAGCTTCTTTAGGACACTGGCGCAAGAACTTGCCCGTGTTGGCGGAAAACTGCCGATGTTATGCTATCGATTTGATTGGTTTTGGGGCTTCTGCTAAACCGACCCCAGGGATTGAGGTTCAATATACCTTTGAAACTTGGGGACAACAAATTGCTGATTTTTGTCGGGAAGTCGTAGAGAGTCCCGTTTTTTTAGTAGGGAATTCTATTGGCTGTGTCGTTGCTATGCAAGCGGCAGTGGATCATCCCGATATTGCCTTGGGAGTAGCAATGCTCAACTGTTCCCTACGGCTTCTGCACGATCGCAAACGTGCTAAGCTGCCTTGGTATCGACGGATGGGGGCACCCATTGTTCAATGGTTACTAGGAATTAAGTGGGTTGGTGCACTGTTTTTTGGTCAACTTGCTAAACCCAAGGTTGTACGTAAAATTCTTCTACAAGCCTATCGGCATCCAGAAGCAGTGACTGACGAACTCGTTGATCTGCTGATGGCACCTGCTGCCGATATTGGGGCCGTTGATGTTTTTGTCGCGTTCACGCGCTATTCTCAAGGCCCACTTCCGGAAGACCTCCTCCCCTTGTTACCCTGTCCTGCAATATTTTTGTGGGGAACAGAAGACCCTTGGGAACCCATTGAACTGGGGCGATCGTTTGCGGACTATCCTCAAGTAGAAAAGTTTATTCCGCTAGAAGGTGTCGGTCATTGTCCCCAAGATGAAGCACCAGAACTCGTGAACCCACTCTTATGGGATTGGATTAGTAAGAAGACTCAAGGATAAAGTTAGGGGATTGGAGTCGGAATTCTTCCCTTCTCTAATCCCCCATCCTTATCGGAATTAACGAGTTTGAGATTTTGAGTAAACAAGGCTTAAAAAGCAGAAAACCCTTTGCTGGAAGGCCCTTCGTTTTGAAGCCAATCTTGACCCAACTGAATTGTGATATCTGAAGCAAGATTACCGGTACTTTCAACTCGTACCTCTCCCAATCCTAAATAACGATGGATGGCAGAGGCGCTGTCCCTATCTCCCTGTTGCGCGACAATGCGAGTAACTCGTAAAGGTTGTGTCCAAGAATTGTCAACGGAAGCATTTCGGTAGCCTGCCTCTCGGAGAGTTCTCATTAAAGATTGAACGGCTTCTGTATTTCCTGTGCTATCTTGAATCGCAATTCTCACATAGGCTGGGTCAACTTGATCAGAATCACCATAGCCTTGATCAAAGTACCTAGCCACCATCTGTTGAATACGGCGCTTGTTCGGTAACCAGTAACTGATATCGCGTCGGCCATCGCCATTAAAGTCACCTGGCACCATGAGCATTTGCATGTTAGACCGATTAGTCTGAACACCAAAACCCGCTAGGGCGACTAGTTCTTCTACGCTCAAATTGGTGTCAATGTGAGACTGGATCACTGAAAGAATTTTTGGCAGTCGCGCCAAAGTTACGGGATTAAGCGCCTGTTCCATTAGTGCTCTCATTACCATTTGCTGCCGTTGCACCCGACCAATATCGCCATTCTTGTCGTAGCGAAATCGCAAAAGCTGGAGTGTTTTCTCCCCATCGAGGTGCTGTTTCCCTTGCTTTAGGTCAATGTAAAGGCGTTGGGAGTCGTCTTTATATTTCATATCTTGAGGCACATACACGGTGACGCCCCCTAAAGCCTCTATAAGCTCTTGAACCCCCTGCACATTAACTCGAATATAGCGATCAATACCTACACCATCTAAAAGATCACTCACTGCCTTCGCCGTGAGTGCAGGTCCGCCGTGAACATTGGCAGCATTGATTTTATTAAGACCATACCCTTCTATATAGGTGCGAGTATCACGAGGAATGGATAAAACTATTAATTTTTTAGCCTCTGGGTCAAACCGTAGCAGGAGCATTGTATCGGTAGGCCCTTCAAAGGAGTCAATTAACTCGTAGGCAGGCTGTTGTGTCTCTCCTGAAGACAGATCAGAGGCAAGAACTTTGGTTCCTAAAACTAAAATATTGACAGGTCGAGTCAACTCTGGCAGACGTAGATTGCCTGTGGCAATGCTTCCCCCTTTAGTAAACATCGCTTGCTCATCAGGACGCAGACGGCTTTGTAAAAAAGGTGTACTAGAGAGGGATACCGCTACTAGGGCACCTGCCGTTGCTGACAATATAGCCACACCAGTAAAGCCTAACCACAGCCAGAACCAATGCCCCGATTTTACCTTAACAGGCTTTTTCCGAACGGAGCGATCGCCGGTTGCCCCTGAAGAGGGCTGTTCATAAATTTTTCGAGCTGCCACTTAGCTTCCTCACACACGCACAATAGGGATGGCAATTTAGTTCATGAGAGAACTCACTGATGCAATAACGCTTAACCCTGATTCTGATATGAAGTGTTATACAAGAACACTCATAGCAGTTTTTCTGACAGTTTGCCGCCTAACCCGGTAAATTCTCAAGGGGGTTTGTGCAATCTGCCAAGAGATATAATTAAACACTGCCTCACTCCCTAGCGGCAAGATCGAAGTGTTTCAATCTTCATGCGCTTAGACGTAGGAAGACTCAATCGTGTGGCTCAAGGCAGCACTCCGAAAACATCACGATAAATGCTTGCGCCCGATTCCCTCGGCGATGCGACTAATCCAAGGGAGACGCGGTTGCTTGCGTTGCCACACACGTACCATCAACCCAATACTGACTAGAAAATAGCTAGAAGTGAGCAGAGTATTCATAAACAGTAGGCGTAGCGTCCAGAACTCTGAGAGGTGCGCCCCTGCTCCTGCTGACAATAGTAGGTAACCGAGCAGCCAACCGAATGCCAAGGTAACCGATAATCGACTCACAGACTGCTGTTCTCGCGTTCCCTGACGGCGGTATAGCGTCCATAATGCAAGGAAAAAGCCAACCACTGGAACCAGATATATAAACAACTGTAAGCGCTGAAGTTCTTGATTTTCTAGGGGGTCAGGCTCTCTCATGACGGTTCGGGAATCAGGGCTGAATTCCAGCCTCTTGTAGTTTGATTGACAAATGGCTACCACTTCTACCCTAGCGTTAGCAACACCCTTGTTGCTCACCAAGATGCCAAAGGTGCAGAATCAAATAACAAAATTAGGCATATTTTTACTCATCAATGAGCCGAATCTACCTCTCTCTCATTTGATAAAGTTTAAAAATTCGTAATTCGTAATTGATAATTTGTAGTTAACATAGCCTACGGCTCGCTTCGCTCGCCAGACGGAGATTTAAACCCCTCCTGAACGTGGAGATATTTCAGGTTGCGGTCTTAACCCGTCTTTAAATTACGAATTACGAATTAATAATTACGAATTGTCGATCACTTAATCTTTACTAGGAATTCCCTAGAAAGCCTCATCCCCTTGAGGGCGCAGAGCTTCAATAGATGTTGTTGAGAATGGGCAGCATAGAAACTAACCTTGAAATTAATTCCCAGCACGAGAATTTTCTGTTCAAGCCACATCAGCCATCTCTGCAAGCACCTTGCCAGTTTTGGGTGTCGGTTCCCTCAATAACACGATGGCTGCACTGCTCATTCTCAGTATCTTACTATCAGCTCATGCCTAAAGCATTCCAGGTTTGCGGACCGACAACTCCATCAGCCTCTAAACCATTCGCCTTTTGAAAAGCTCTCACAGCCGCTTTTGTCCCTAAACCCAAGACGCCATCTATGTCTCCTGGGTTAAATCCTTTGTCTTTCAAGCGCTGCTGAAGTTGCTTGACAAGAGGACCACTTGAACCTTCTTTTAAGAGTTCCACTGGCTCTAAGCCGCCTGTTTCTTTAAGCAAATCGGGTCCGTAGATCACCGTAGCATAAAAAACGTAACGGTTATTGAGTTGGTAACGGCGGTCTTTTTTGATCAGGCTCATAAATTCTCGATGCCCTTGACGCGCCCGTCCGACTAAGCAACCGGCGCTAGCGTAGTAGACGTTATTAGAGGGCAAATCGTAACCCCAGTGCTGATTAATTCCGAAGTATCCTGTATCTAGCTTGTCACCTACACGTTGAAAATCTTTGTTGAAGTCTCGATGTACAGTAACCTCTCCGCCAGTTTGTACCAGCGCTTCATGGCGGTCAGCCGTTCCGTGAATTCCAACTTGCCAAGCTTTATACTGACCAAACTTGATTCTGGCTGCTCCCTTTGATGAGTCCATGGGGCGGTGAGTATAGTGATATCCTGGTTCGGTTGTCGCTTCCCAGTTACCGACAATCACGGGAACACCATCAATAATTTGAAATACTATCCGGCGGTCATTAAAATAGTTGGGACGATCCTGGTTCAGAGAGCCGTCAGCATTCATTGCTTCAATATAGACAATGTTGTACTCTCTAATGCCTTGAAAAATTTCGTATTTCTTCAGTTGCATGTACTTGACAATACGACTGGCCAAGTCATTACCTAGCTTCAGTGGAGGTGCTGGTAAATCCTCTGGCTTTGTTTCAATTAGCTTTTCAGCCGTGATCGGGCCAAGTCCTTCAGGCTCATTAATCTTCATTAGAGTTTGGAATTTCTTCAGGGCGGTGGCAGAAATCGGACCAAACTTGCCGTCGGCTGGGGGTTCCAACAGTCCAAAACCGATTAGCAGAACCTGGATTTGATTTGCCAGTTCTTTGTCACTGGCAATCCCTTCCATATTGTATTTCAGGTCTTTTCCAATAAAGTCTTGTAGCTTCATGATGTTATTGTTAGGGTGGAGTGATTGTGAGGGATGACTTCAATCTTTGGATAGTTTAATCCGGAACTCTGCTGAACAAGAGCGATCGCTCCCTTGAATCTTTTGTCCCAAGTAAGTACACTCTCTTCTCGAAGAGAGCGTTTACCATGAGTACTACCCTTTAGGCAATTAAACCCTGTGCTTACCTGATATCGTTAGGTTCTGCTTACGGGCTAGCCTTGCTAAGGGATAACAGATGTAGTTAGCGATCGCACCGCGTTAACAACGTTAGGAACGTCGAAACAAACACAAGTGTCAGTTTTAGACTGTAGCGTACTCCCCCTACGCACTTGGTCAATCCTAGGAATTTTTTACAAATCTGTCGGTTAGCTGTCGTACTTACTCATTGCATATCGACAGGACAATAGCTGTAATTTCAAGATTCAGTTAGAGGTATCAATTAGACCTCCAAGCAATCCTTTGGCAGTAGACGAAACCATTGTTTTGTCGATTTCAATGCCCAATCCTAATCCAATCAACGTCAAACTAATGATTCAAAGAATTGAAGGGGGTGACTTTGTGGTAAAAAGAAAATCTTCTTGATCGTGAATGCGTTTATAGGAAGCCTCAAAAGACTGAATTCCTAGAAATATGGCAACATACAGTATAGGCAGAGCGCATAAGATTGATCAGTGAAGCGCTCTGTTCCTACTCAAGAAAAATTCCCCGTTCTGGTTGCAATAAATCGTTCGTATGCAAACACACATCATTCCACATAGAAGTAATCACAACGATCTGACCTTCTTCGCGCTTTTCCTTAATGAAATCAGTAATGTAAAGGTAATCCTCGCCTAGAAAATAGGTTTCATTTTGAGGTTGTAGTGCTGTCATAGTGCTATGATTGTCAAGGATGGAAGTTGGAATTCTGTAGGGGCGATCGCAACCTGGCCAGGAAACGATCGCTCTTTTGCGTTTGAGTTTTTTCGCAGAGATCGTTCGAGTTAATCAGCCGGACACAATATAAGTTCTGTATTCTTACAGCGGGAAAGGAGTAGGTGAGTGCGTCACATAACGCTGATAAACAATCGTTGGTAAATCCATCACTTGACGGTTGTAATTTGATGCCAGGAGTGTGATGTATTCTGCCATCGACCAAGAAAGCGGAGTCATGGATTTAGTGGGAGTTCCCGGAGTGTAGCCGGGAGGCGCGTTATTGTCCCAGACTTGTTCAGGAATCATGTAGGAACCATTGGCAAAACTCCGCATTGTAGCGAGATAATTGTCAGCTTTCTCACCCCTAGCAATAACAAAATGACCCCGTTCCCCCGTAAAAATCGGCCACAAACGTCCAATACCGAATCCTCTGTAATCAGCACCCTTTGAGGTTTCACCATAACCATCGTGATTGTAGCGGAACCAGCCGTCGCCCTTCCCTGAAATCGTGTGTTTGATAGTTGAGTCAATCGCTTCAATCGAAGAGACGATATAGGGGTCATTCCAAGGTTTTACCCCTAAACGCACCAGTTCTAAAAAGCTACTATCAACGATCGCACGTTCATCATGCAAGCCACCTCCGTTACGAATGAACAACAGGTGCCCATCGTTGGGATTGCCATTATCGTCAATCCGTTCATAATATTTACCATTGCCAATAGAACCGCTCGTTGTAAACGTCCACGATTCCACCCTGCTTTGCCAATCATCCGCTGTGGCTAGATATTTAGCTTCACTCGTGGCATCATCGTTAACCCTAGCAATGTCAGCCGCACAAACCAAACCCGCAATTTCAGCCGCAATGGTACCGGGAGAGTAGCCGGAGTTTTCCTCCCAACGTTCTTGTCCCGTCATGGGCCCATGTTTCACAAGGTAATCCGCCGCAGGCTTAATGTGCTTAGTATAGGTTTCGGCATCGCTACGGCCCAACTTCCAAGCGAGGATAATCGGGAAAGCTGTCTCGTCCATTTGCACGCTATTCCAGTAAGGCGTACCGTCCAAAAAAGCATTCTGGAGAAAATGACCATCGGGTTGTTGTAGGGTAGCCAACAACCAATCTAGTGACTTGGAAGCAGTAGCTGTGTCACCCGCGACAATCAAGGCACTGGCAATTCTATACAAGTCACGCGGCCAAGCGAGGTGATAGCCGCCTTGCATGGGAATGCCAAAGGGAGTGCAGATGGAGTAATTTGAGTTACCCCAAGGATTGCCCAAACCGGCAACAATGGCACCTGTGGTTTTATCCGTCGCTGCCTTGATTGCCATTGCTGCAACGTAGTACTGTTGGTCAGCCGTACCGCCAAAGGTGTTGAGACTGTTGGTATAGCTGTTCCATTCGGCGTTGTAGGTGGACAGCAAAGCGGAGAAATTATCGCCCAGGGTGGCTGCTGCCACGGCTTCAGCGTCGGCATCGCTATTGCCAAAGCCTAAGACTAAGTTGAAGGTAACTGATTTTTCATTGGCATAAGGACTCAAATCAAACATCGCCATCTGGGCAATGTTGCCGTTGGTGGCTGACTCATACGTCCAGTTCATCATAGAATCAGCCCTACCCCCTTTTAAGTCTTGCCAGCCATCGCTGTGTCCGACGAATCCAGTGGACATCATGCCAGATTTAAAAGGAAGGGAACTCGCGAGTGCAGATGCTTCATTACTTGTTAAGTTTTTAGCCACCAGCATCTTTGTACCGTTAGAGGTGGTACTGTAACCTGTGGTAGATCGTCCCTGATTTGAGAGTGCTGGATGATAGAGAGTGTAGAGGCTATAGTCTCCTACGGTTCCCTTTAAAGCAGTAAAGGTAACCTGCTGGATGAGGGTATTGCGCTTGGGGTCGGTGAAGATAGTTTTTTGAATTTGGTATAAGCCGTTTTTCGCGGTATTGGTGATAGTCCAAGCAAGGGAATGCGTATCATATAGACTCACCTGACTGGTGGTATCCTGCTTTTCTTCATCCACCCAGCTATTCGCAGAATTTCCCACTAAAAACTGCCAGTCTACCGTAGCTGGCTTGTCAGCGGAGGGGTAAAACACTTCCCCAATAATGCCGTCAAAACCCGTAAACCAAACTTTTGACGTGGGGTTAGAGGCAGTGCCAAGGAAGGTAAGGGTTGAAGGCGACCAAATTGGGCAATTCCCTGGATTACCGAACGCTTCAGCACCTTGGGAAGCCACTGGAAACAACACTGTACTAGCTAGAGTAAATGCGATCGCCAGCACAGTAATGGCAACAATTGCCAACTGATTCAATTTTTTCACAAATCTTTAATCGATAGATCAGAAGTGAGTCGGTTGCAGCGTACAGCGACTTCTTAACGCCAATCTTTCTCCGCTTGTTCGAGTACGTAAGCGGTTACATCTTCTATTTCCTTAGCGCTTAAGCGGTCTTTGTAGGCTGACATATTGTTCTTGCCATTCGCTACTAAAGATGCTATTGCGTCTGGAGTATCCACACCATTTCTCTTTAATGCTTTTTTCTTCAGCGTCTTTCCACGCCTGATAATATTACCGCCATTGATATGACAGCCAGCACATTGGACGCTAAAGATTTCTGCACCGTTGGCTGTGTCTGCGGCTAAAGCGGGAGGGTTGAAGGTAAAAGTCAGTACGATGAGCAGGATGATTAGTAGCGGTTTCAATAGATTCTGCTCCTAGTTTTCTAACATCGGCAGTAATCATCACTTACACACTCTAGCAATCCTTGACCCTATCTGGCCGCTCATTTAAATTTAATCAATCTCAATTTCGCTCCCCATCCCCCCATCTTTCAGTCGTGGGGTCAATCCAAAATCTAAAATTCAAAATCTAAAATCGAATGACTCGTCGCCGCTATTTTTTGCTATTCATCGCACTGTTGCTGATTGTGCTTTCCTGGTGGGGAGTCGTCGCAGCACGAACTGGACTGGTTATGCGTTCCCTAAATCGAGAGGGAGTGCCACTGCTGTACGTCGCGCCCGAAAATGCCAAAGATGTACCCGGTGTTTTGGTGGCGCATGGCTTTGCGGGTTCCAAGCAGTTGATGCTGGGTTACGCCCATGTTCTCGCGCACGCAGGATATGCTGTAATGCTGTGGGATTTTGGGGGTCATGGAGCGAACGAAGCCTCTTTAAAATGGGGTTCACTGCAACCCGACTTAGATGTCGCTTATGCTGCGCTAATCGAGCAACCCGCAATCGATCGCACCCGTTTAGCACTACTAGGCCACTCGATGGGAAGTGGGGCGGTGATGTCTGCTGCTATTAGTGAGGTAAACCGCTTTGCCGCTACGGTTGCCGTCTCACCGACGGGGGCACAAGTTACGCCTACTGCACCTCGTAATCTCCAGCTACAGGCAGGGAGTTGGGAAGGGGGATTTATCAGGAATGCCCAAAGGATGCTAGATGCGGCGGGTGGAGAAAATGAGAACTTAGCCCAAGGGAAAGGGCGATCGCTTATTATCATTCCCAATGCCGAACATATCACCATTCTCTTCCGTGATGCTAGCCACCAAGCGGCCCTCAATTGGCTCAATGCTACATTCGGGATATCTAGCACCAGTCGTTATGTTGACCGTCGGATGATTTGGTATGGCTTGCACTTGGTAGCATGGTTAATCTTGTTGGCTGCTATTGCCCCTTTCTTAGCTAAACTTGCTCCTGAAAGCGAGATCAAGGTGCCATCGTCAAGAAGTTGGATAGGTTTACTCCTTACCCCATGCCTCGCAACTGCTTCCCTACCTTTAGTTAGCCGAGTCGTTGAAATTGAGAGTCTAGGTGGCTTACAGGTAGGGGGTGCCATAGGGATTTGGTTTTTTGTAGCAGGCCTTGTCTGGTTAGGTGTCCTCTTTCGCCTACCTCGCCCTACAGGATATAGCTTGGGGATAGGGATGGTACTCTTTGCCCTGTTTTGGATTGCCTTTGGGGCAATGGCACAGGTAGTCTGGCTTCAGTGGTCGCTCATTCCAACACGCTTGATACTTTGGCCTGTGCTGTCGCTAGCTTGTTTTCCTTGGTTCCTTGCCTCCGGGATAGCGCAACAGAGCACTAACTTTTTCAAGCGGGTGGCGTTGTGGCTATGGCAAAGTCTAGTACTCGTTGGGAGTTTCCTTGTCGTACTTAACCTCTTGCCCCAACTCGGCTTCATCTTCCTGCTGCTGCCACTATTTCCCCCACTGATGGCGCTTTTTGCCTTCACGGCAGCTTCGCTGAACCAAGTGTGGAGTTATGCTTTGGGGAGTGCGATGTTTTTTGGTTGGATACTGGCGGCGGCTTTTCCTTTGGGGGGGTAAATTATTAATAATAAAAATTTGGTGTTGCGTACACTTTAGGGTAAGGAGCCCTTGAAGTCGGGTTGTTTCAAGAAAACCGACTTCTGGGTGTGAGGTTTATTTATAGCTGTCGCCATAAAGGTTAGGACAGCTTTAACAGCTGAAACGACTACGTACCAGTAACAAACCTTTTGCCCTTTGCCCTATGCCTTCTGCCTTTTGCTATACATTCACCTGCTTAGCTTCCCTCTTTTATCCAGTAAGCTGAGTAACAAAGCAGTTCCTATCCCCCAAGCACCATTGACCAAAATTCCTGTAAGCATTGCCGCAGCTTGGAAGCCTCCTGCAATCGGCTGATTCTTAAGCGGTGCAACCACAAACCAAGCGACTAAAGTGGGAGCGATCGCACCAAAAATCAGTGCTGCTATCCAGTAGTGAGTATTTTGCCGAAAGCGAGGTGCAATTACTCCGAAGACAAGACCCCAAACTCCTCCCCAAAACGCCCATGACCAGATTTGTGGAATGCCAAATGGCTGTGTTGGTGCAGTGGGAAAAGGAGCGCGTGGCGTAAACTTCACCCAATGTAGTAGAGCAAGCATACCTTGGTGGAAGAGGATAACGGCAAGAAAGCCTGCAATAAATGCTAGGATAAATCGAAATAAAGCAGAATTTTGATTCATATTAAAATAGGAGAATTGCTATCTATTATCAAAGTTTATTCTCCCTGTTAGAGGCTGTTTCTAAAGTAATGTTTAGTTAGCTACGTTGCTTGATTGTGAATAGATTTCCCCTAGTGCAAGAAGGCAGAAGTAAGGAGGCAGAAGGCAGAAGGGAAAAAAGGTTTTACAGTAAGCTTTTCAACCTTTTTTAACTGGTGGGTTATTTCTGCCGTGCTGTACTAGCCTCTCGTTCAGATCCCCCCCTGCCCCCCTTAAAAAGGGGGGAGCCAGAAGAGGGGAGAGCCATTAGCATCACGAGAGAATTAAGAATCTTGAAAGTCCCCCTTTTTAAGGGGGATTTAGGGGGATCTTCCGGCATTTACACTGATGCAAGAAATGGTTTCTTCTAATTGATTCTTAATAACTACTTATTAAAACGCTTTCGTTCACTTTGGTAACGCAACATTTCAGCAACAAAGGCAACTGTCGCAGACAACAACATTAGCATCACACTCAAGGCATTAATATCCGGCTTTACACCCGTGCGGATACGGCTGAAAATCTCCATAGGTAGAGTAGTTGAACCCGTACCTGCTGTAAAGCTAGCAATAAGAAAGTCGTCCATACTGAGGACGAAAGATAATAAACAACCAGCAATAATGGCTGGCATTAATTCCGGTAGCAAGACTTTAATGAAAGCCTGGAATGGGGTTGCCCCTAAATCCAGTGCCGCTTCTTCTAAATGAGGGTCGAGGCCATTAATTCGAGAAGAGACAACGATCGCAACATAAGCTAAGCAAAATACCACATGAGCAGCGACAATTGTCCATAGGCTCAAGGGGACAGCAATGACAGCGAGAAAGACAAGGGTAGCAACAGCGATCGCAATATCAGGGACAATGAGCGGCAGGTAGGAAATGCCCCGGTACAGCGTCTTACCCGGAAAGCGGTAACGGGCTAATCCTACTGCCAGCAGTGTTCCCAGCACAGCGGAAATGCCAACGGCTACCAGAGCAACAGTTAAACTATTTTGCAGGGCATTGAGAACACGGGTGTCGTCAAATAGCTTCTTGTACCACTTGAGAGTGAATCCCTTCCAATCGGCACTATAGGCAGAATTATTGAAGCTATAAAACGTCAGTACCAGAATGGGCAGGTACATATAAAAGAACATCAACGCGGAGAAAATGCCCTGCCAGGAGAAGTTGGGTTTGGATTTGGCGTTCAACATATCGGCAGGAATCTCCTCCTCCTGATGATGCGAGAGTCTGTCTATCATTAGGTGTTACCTATTGCCTGTTAGCGTTAGCGGGGCGGAACGCCCATCGCATCTCTTGGTTGCTCAATAAGTCTCAATTTATATTGATCTTTAGATTAATCGAACTAAAGTTTTTGGAGAATGCGATCGCAAAGCGAGGAAAGCATAGCGCGCTATCTCTGCCATTAGCTGACTAACTGCCTTAACGTTGTGCTGTCGCTTCCCGATCGCCGTACTTAATCAAAAGTGCGATCGCAATACTCACCGCCGTAATTAACACCATACTCAACGCCGAACCAAAGCCCCAATTTTGAGTTGCCCCCAAAAACTGGTTATAAATCAAACGCGCACCCGTCATACTCGATGCACCACCCAGCAATTCTGGATCGACGAAATCTCCCAAACTACTAATAAACACCAGCAACGAACCTGCCGCAATTCCTGGTAAAGTTTGGGGAATAGTTACTTTTTGGAACGTTTGAATCGGATTCGCCCCCAAATCTGCTGCTGCTTCCAACAAACGCCTGTCCAACTTCTCTAAAGAAGCGTAGAGAATTAACACCATATAGGGCAAATAGCTGTATGCCATACCAATTAATACAGCCGAACCCGTATTTAATACATTCAATTCTGGTAGCCCAATACTCGTTAGTACAATATTGAGAACTCCCGTGCGCCTGAGAATGGTAATCCAAGCATAAGAACGCAGCAGCGAGGAAGTCCACAATGGTAGGATGAACCCCAACAAAAGGAGATTCCGCCACCGCTGCGGTGTCATCTGGGCAATCCAGTAAGCAACGGGGAATCCCAGAATCAGGCAAAGTACCATCGTACCAATCGCAAAATAAAGCGATCGCCCCATTACCCACAAATTCGTCGCACTAAAAACTCGGAGATAATTGTCCAACCCCGAAGGATTCACCACATCACCGGGTTTGATATTTGGCACCAAACTCAGCTCAAAAATCACCAACGTTGGCAACACCAGCAGCAAAAGCAACCATATTCCTGCCGGCCCTAGTAAAACTAGCGGTTCCACCCACTGCCAGCGAGGGCGCTTCTTTTCATGCAAAGCGGGGAGTTCTGGAGTGCCATCAGCGGCACCAGATTTAGGAATTGAGGGAGGAGTTAGGTTAGTAGACACAGGCGATCGGGAATTATGAATTATGAATTATGAATTATGAATGGATTAAGCGCTCGTCAGTTTAGTCCAATATTGGTCATAGACTTGGGTGACGATGTCTTGAAGGGGAGCAATTCCTTCACAATTTTCTACTGCCGACTCTGGCGGAAATAAACTCGCCATATTTTGGATTTCAGGAGGCAACAGTTTGAAAGCAGCTTTATTAGGTGTAGCAAAGCTCAATCGTTCACAAATTTGAGCGGCAACATCCGGCTGCAACATGAAGTTAATCCAAGCGTAAGCGCCTTCTACATTGGGAGCTGTTGTAGGAATTGCTAGGGTATCTGTCCACAGCGAAGAACCACTTTTAGGCAGGACATAGCGCAAGTCTTCACGCTCATTTTCTTCAATTACTTCAGTGGCATCTGAGGAATAGCACATAGCAACCAGCAAATCTCCGCTCAGAACTTGAGGACGCCATGCATCAGACGTGAATGATGCAATGTTTGGCTTTAATTCCATCAATTTTTGATAAGCCTGTTGAATATGTTGAGGGTCTTTTGAATTGTAAGAGTACCCCAGCATTTTCAATGTTGCACCCATCACTTCCCGGACATCGTTCAACAAGGTCATGCGCCGGGAGAGTTGCTGTTGATTTTCCCATAAATAAGACCAATCTTCCGGTGGCTGCGTTAATTTCTGGGTGTTATAAATCAAACCCGTTGTCCCCCAACTTAGGGGTATACTGTGCTGATTACCTGGGTCATAAGTTGGATTTTGGAAGCGGGAAAATAGCTGATCTATACCTTCAAGGCGAGAGAAGTCAAGATTTTGTAGCATCCCCATGGATGCCATCTTCTGCACCATATAATCAGAGGGATAAATGATGCTATAAGAGCCACCGCCTCCCGCTTGCAGTCGGGCAAGCATCGCTTCATTAGAATCAAAAACATCAGCTACCGCCCGAAAGCCTGTTTCTTTCTGAAAACGGTCTAGTAACTGCTGGTCAGTATAGCCAGACCAAGTATAGATGTATAGGTCTTTTGAAGAGCTTTGAGTATTAGGTTGGGGACGAACCTGAGCAAGTGTCCAGCCACATCCAGAAAGCATCATACTGCTTACCGCTGCCGAGGCCGCAATTTGTATAAACTGACGTCGCTTAAGGCATCTTAAAGATGCCCGTAGCTGGTCATTGATCATCGTTTTCATAATTTATAATTCATAATTCATAATTCATAATTCATAATTTTGTATCTCAGCAATAACGCACTGCTTGTTCGAGAGGGAGGGGTTCGCCGGTAGCGGCATCAGTATTGTGACAGGCAAACATGGTCGTGGGAGATATTTTCTCAAATTCCAGGTCATCACCACGACCTTTAAGAATGTAGCCCCGCAGTTCTTTAATCGGTAACCGAGTGAGTTCATCCATTTGGGCGGTGAAGGAGCGCAAAATTAGCGAACCTGAAGGCTTACAGCCAACTAGAAGCTTGGCAATAAATAATTCCTTAACCCCCCAATACTCACCATAGGCAACTTCATCTCCTAAACGCTTGAGCGTAATTACCATGGGTTCGCCATCACTGTCGAGAAACGTTACGATCGCCTTGAAATGGCAGTGAGACTCCAACTCCTGTAAAAATGAGGTCACTCCAGGTACCAGCATGGTTTCATCCTTCCTCTAAGGCCAGACAATCGGTAGCAGCCCAGCGAGCATAAACTGGGATGTGAGTATCCGGTAACTTACTGGTGACGTTGGGCAGTAGCACGGTTATGCGATCGCCACTCAACAATTCCACTACATATTGAACGTGAGTCCCTAAGTACATCACATTCTGAATCCGACCTTCAAAGCAATTAATAGAGGACTCTGGGGGAGAAAGTGAGAGGCGAATTTTCTCCGGACGCACACTGACGACAACGTCCTTAGAATTCATCGCCATATCTCTTGGCGGTTTATGCTGCACTACAATCTTGAGTCCCGTCGGAGTTACCATTTCGAGCGAGGCAGTATCCGCTGCTTCTATACGCCCCCTAAAAAAATTTGTATCTCCAATAAAATCGGCAACAAATGCCGTTCGGGGACGTTCATAAATTTCTGTGGGGGTACCCACTTGCTCAATTTTCCCACTTCGCATTACAGCAATGCGGTCAGAAAGACTTAACGCTTCTTCTTGGTCGTGCGTGACCATAATAAACGTTAACCCCAACTCTCGATGCAGATTCGATAATTCAACCTGCATTTCCTTACGCAGCTTTAAATCTAATGCTCCCAACGGTTCATCCAATAACAACACCGCCGGTCGATTAACGAGTGCCCGTGCTAAAGCCACCCGTTGTTGTTGCCCTCCAGAGAGTTGAGATGGGAACCGATTGGCATACGCTTCCATCTTGACTTGTTTAAGCGCCTGTTTCACCCGTTCTTCAACCTCTGCTTTTTTAAGCTTTTTTAGCCGCAGACCAAAAGCGATATTTTCCGCTACCCTCAAGTGATTGAATAAGGCATAGCTTTGAAAGACTGTATTCACCGGTCTGCGGTGGGGTGGAATATGATTCATGGGCTGTCCTTGAATCAGCACCTCTCCTGCTGAAGGAGTCTCAAACCCTGCCACTAAGCGCAGAGTTGTCGTCTTCCCGCAACCCGATGGACCGAGAATACTAAAAAATTCTCCTCGATGAATATTGAGATCTACACCTCGTACAGCGGTTTCTCCATCAAAAACTTTGAAAACCTTACGGAGTTCAACATCAAGCTCAGTAGCAATATCCGGAGCGCGTTGTTCTTTAACAGAAGTTTGAGACATAGCGATTGGTTCAACAGCAGCGATGCCCCTAGTTTTAGGGTAGTCTGTCTGAATGGTTAAGCGTCGTTTTTGTACATGGGTTTATTGTATCTGTCTACTCTAACCTCTTGATGAGTTACGATTTTTAACTCACGCGCAATCAATGTCTGTATCCTCAGTTGAGGGTCAAGCTTTTTTCCCCAACTGACTCTTGCCGGATGCCTAACAATACACCCGGTAAAAATTTCGTTGAGACTCCAGCCCCTTGAATTTTCCGATATGACTGTAATCCAGCCATCCTCACCAGGGCGTCAAACTACCCCCCGTAGCGTTGGACGCAATTATCAATCTGTATTTCTCATGCTGTTCGTTAGCATTTTCCTGATGGGAGGAATTGGCTCTCGATTGGTTTATTTGCAATTGGTGGACGGGGATCATAACCGACAGCTAGCAGAAAATAATCGCATTCGTCTGATTCCCAAGCAACCTGTGCGAGGTAATATTTTTGACCGTAAGGGTCGAGTATTAGCAAGTAGCCGATTGTCTCGCGCTGTTTATCTTTGGCCAGTTGCTCGCAAGCAGGAAGAGTGGCCAGCCACCCTTAAACTTGTCTCTAAAATTTTGAATATCCCAGCTACCGAGATTCAAAAACGCTTAGAACAAGCTGGCTACAACTCCCCCTCATTACTCCGAATTGCTCGTGACCTTACTCCTGCTCAAATCACAGCACTAGAAGAGTATAGAGGTCAACTCCAAGGGGTAGAAGTAGATATTGAGGCAGTGCGAGATTACCCAAACGGCGAATTGGGGGCTCATGTATTGGGTTACACCGGTGAACTCAACGACGAAGAACTCGCCAAACGCAAAGCCGAAGGCTACCGCATGGGTGATATCGTAGGTCAAATGGGGGTTGAACAAGCCTTTGAGCAACGACTCCGGGGTGAATGGGGGGGTCAACAAGTGGAGGTTGATGGGGCCGGCCGAGTTTTAAGAATTCTGGGTCAAAAGCAGGCCAAAGCAGGTAAGGATGTGCATTTGACGCTTGACTTAGACGTGCAAAAGGCAGCCGAAACAGCATTAGGCGATCGCAAAGGCGCGATTGTTGCCCTCAACCCCAACAACGGTGCTGTCCTTGCGATGGTTAGTCGTCCGACATTTGACCCCAATATTTTCTCCAAGCGGATTACCCCAGAAACTTGGAAGCAACTCCAAAGCAAAGACCACCCGTTTGTTAACCGCTCTCTGCGGGGATTTCCACCGGCTAGTACATTCAAAATTGTGACAGCGACAGCAGGGATAGAATCGGGTAAGTTCTCTCCCAACACGGTGCTCCAAACCTACGGCTCTCTAACCATTGGGGGAACGAGGTTTGGAGAATGGAACCATGCAGGATTTGGTCCTTTGGGATTTGTTGGAGCGCTAGCGATGAGTAGTGATACTTTCTTCTACCAAATCGCTAAAGGCATTGGCGGGCCAACCCTAATTGACTGGACTCGCAAGTACGGCTTTGGACAAAAAACGGGCATCGAGCTTGCCTCAGAGGAAGCTGAAGGATTAGTGGCAGATGATGCTTGGAAGCAGAAACATCTGAAGTTAGCCTGGTCAGTGGGGGATACGGTCAATATGTCAATTGGTCAGGGATTTCTGCAAGCAACCCCTTTACAAGTTGCAGGGATGTTTGCTGTGCCAGCCAATGGAGGTGATCGCATTAAGCCGCACCTGCTCAAGGAAGATCGGAACTCGAAAAGTTGGCGGCAGTCTATCAATATAAAGCCATCAACCTTAAAGGTGGTACAAAACGGATTGCGAGAAGTGGTGGAAGGTGGTACGGGGAAGGCATTGAAAGTACCTGAACTTCCTCCCACGGCTGGTAAAAGTGGAACAGCGGAGGCTCCCCCTGGCAAATCTCATGCTTGGTTTGGAGCTTATGCACCCTCAAATAAACCTGAAATTGTGGTGGTAGCTTTCGCTGAACATTCTGGCGGCGGTGGGGGTGCAGTAGCAGCGCCAATGGTGCGTCAAGTCCTAGAGGCTTATTTTAAGCACAACAATCCTGGCCTCATTCCTAAGCCGAAGTCAGTCACTACTCCCTAAATCAGCGATCGCTGATTAAATTGGCATCAATTCCCATTCAGGTTGTCCACGATTCCTGAGTCCTTGGTCATTAGTTGAAAGTCTGATAGGACATATATTTCTCCTAATGACTAATGACTAACATAAAACGATGAATTAGATATGCAGACTTATTTCCACAACAGCTTATTGATTCTATTCATTACTCAGTTCCTTAGAAAACCGTAAAAATTATCAATAACTCCAATCAGCAGAAAAATTTCTGGATAAACCCTAGAATAGGTGAAAATTTAATAAAGACAAGAGCCGCGAGACTTTCTGATATGACTGTATTTCAGCCATCCTCCCCAAGTCGTCAATCGACTCCTCGTACTGTGGGGCGCAATCACCAAGCTCTATTTGTCATGCTGTTCGTAAGCATTTTCCTGATGGGAGCAATGGGCTCTCGGCTAGCTTACTTACAGTTAGTACAAGGAACTCGCAATCGACAGCTAGCAGAAAATAACCGGATTCGCTTAATTCCCAAGCAACCTGTGCGAGGCAACATTTTTGACCGCAAGGGTCGAGTATTGGCAAGCAGTCGGTTGTCTTACGCGGTGTATCTATGGCCAATTGCTCTCAAAAAGGGAGATTGGCCTCAAACTCGCCAACGCCTCTCGAAAACGTTGAATATCCCAGAAGCCGATATTCAAAAACGTGTAGAGCGAGCTGGCTTTAACTCGCCTTCTCTCATCCGCATTGAGCGTGACATTAGTCCTGCTCAAATCACGGCCTTGGCTGAATATAGCAATCAACTTGAAGGGGTCGAGGTGGATATTGAGGCTGTGCGGAACTACCCCAACGGCGATTTAGCAGCTCACGTCTTGGGTTACACTGGGGAACTCAATGATGAAGAACTCGCCAAGC
>CBKWLJ010000050.1:0-27653 GCA_966675205.1 uncultured bacterium | reverse complement strand
GATTGATGCGTACAAGAAATAGGTAAACTGCTGTACATTTTTTATTAATGAAAATTAATTAAAAAAATGTATTAAAAATCAAGGTTCATTTTCAGTTTTTCTCTTTGTTAAAGTTAAGAAAAAATTCCTCTTATAATCATTCATTTTCTGAGGATTTGACCTGGAAATTGGGTAACATAACAAAACTTCTGACCTCACAGTCTAAGTCTTCCAGCCATAGGGCTACTTCATGATTGCTGTTGTGGAGTAACGTATAGTCTTGGTCATCTTGGACAAAAAACAACCCATTGCGTGCATTCTCGACGTGGGTATTGATGTTACGGTTGAAGCGCTCGTTTAATACGTTCAAGAGCTGTGCCGCCTTAGCTTCTGCTACTTCAACTTTCAGGATAGTTTGATTCCGATTGGAATCAACTCTCTGCCGGAAGTTGTCAATATCGCTAATTTGGCGTCTACCGAGAGTACCTGGCGTTGGCATCAACAACGCTGCTGCTGCATTACTCCAGCCTTGCTGACTTAGGGCAAAATAATGCCAATCTCCATAGGCATACTGCATATATCCGCGATCGCGATCGGGCAGCAGTAAACTGGAATGGTAGCCTTGCTCAAGGACATAAGCAGTGACTGGAGCAACAGGATTAGTAGGAGGTACGATCAGGGTAGGAGACCCAACCCAGATAAGGAAGGCAGAAGCCAGTATTGTCAAAATAAATAGTGCGGTGCGGCGTGCAAGCGTCACGGCTCACGGTGTTTCGATAAAATCAGTATACCCCTGGGCTGTTCTGGGAGGAGGAGTTGGGCGGGTTTGCACCCAGGCAAAAAGTGCAGCGGCACTGACCAGCATCAGAGTGATTATTCCGACGAGTTGAAGCATAATACTGTAACGCATAAACCTCCTAAATTTGAGTTAATTTTGTTTCACTTGGTTCTGTAGTGAAGCTCTTTGATGGCTATTTAAGTGTTTCAAACCAACTGCATTGGGAGTTAAACAAGGTTGAAGTGTTCCATGTGAACATTCGTGATCGGCACATCCAGCTCATGTAAGGCAGCTTCTACCTGATCCATCATTTTTGGTGCGGCACAGATGAAGTAATTTCGGGTGCCTCGATGGATGGGGATGTAACGTTCTAGAAGTTTTTTATCAACGTAACCCGTCTCTCCTGACCAATCCTCCGGTGGGTTCCTGAGAACGTGGACAATGGTAAGGTCTAATCTCTCTTTTAGTTCGTCAAGTTCTTCGCGGAAGGTGATATCTTCCCACGATTTACTCGCATAGATGAGTAAGAAAGGACGGTCATCGTTGCGATCGCAGGCGGTAACGAGCATACTCATCATGGGAGTGATGCCGATGCCACCAGCGATTAAGACAAATCCCGCCGAATTCCAATAACGTTCTGTTGTAAACACGCCATAGGGGCCATCGAGGAAAGCTTTCGTACCGGGTTTTACGTCCTTGATGGTTTTGGTGAAGTCCCCCAATGCCTTGATACTAAACTCCAAGCGTTCTGGATTATCGCCACTCGACGACATGGAAAAGGGGTGTTCTCGCATTCGATACGGGGAGATATCCAGGGTAATCCAGGCAAATTGACCGGGTTGAAACCGCATCCCCTCATGCCCTCTAGGGCGCAATGCCAATGTCCACACATCCCCACGTTGAGGAATCACGTCTTCCACGAGGTAGGGCTTTTTGAGCATAAACCAGGGTTTGACGAGGCGCACATAAATGAGCAACCATAGTGCAATGAGTGCGATCGCACTCCAAAGCACCCCTTTCCAAAACAGTCCTAAATAGTAGCTAACCCCCAAGGCGTGAGCCAAACCCAAGCTAACGGCAGATACCGCAAAGATGCCATGAGCCGTGCGCCAAGGTTCATAGGGAATGTTTAGCTGCTTGCGCCAGATGGAAGTAATAACCAGCAATATCAGCGCCAAAGTCCCCAAGACGGCAAATCTAGCTCGCCAAGGCGCTTGAGGGAAATTCAATAATTGCAGTGTTTCCGGTTCAGTGACAAACAAAATGATGGGATGAATCAGAATAAGGGTAAACGCCACTAAAGAAATATAGCGGTGAAATTGGAGGATGATATCAACGCCATAAGACGCTTCAATGCGATTAATTCGAGCCGTCAACGCAAATTGAAGCGCCATCATTGCCAAACCAATGAAGCCGAGAGCAACAGAGAATTCAATCCAAAACGTTCTCCCTTCAGGTGGAAGGTGCAAAAGCAGAACCAGCAGAGGTAAAAGTGTAATTATGAGATACGTTCCGATCCAAAAAGCAGCTACTGCAACCGGACTTCTCATCAATAAACTTTGCATCAGAACCCCCCTTTTATGTACCCTGGTTCAATGAAAGTTGGGAGCGTCTGTTGATTTCATTCCAATTCACTACATTCCACCAGTTATTCAAATACTCAGCACGGCGATTTTGATATTTGAGGTAATAAGCGTGTTCCCATACGTCATTGCCCATAATCGGATAAGAGCCTTCCATGATGGGAGTATCTTGATTGGGTGTGGTTGTGATTTGCAGTTGACCTTGGGGATTACGAACTAGCCAAACCCAGCCACTGCCGAAGCGACTGCCACCAGCTTCATTAAATTGTTGTTTAAATTGATCGAAACTCCCAAAGGTTTTATTAATTTCTTCAGCAATAGCACCCGTGGGTTGACCGCCTCCTTGAGGACTCATAATCTGCCAGAACATCGTATGGTTAAGATGTCCACCACCATTGTTACGGATTGTTGTCCGAACATTTTCTGGTACGCTGTTTAAATCTTGCAAAAGAGATTCAACACTTCGGTTTTTCAGATTGGCGTTCTTTTCTAAGGCTTCGTTCAAATTTTTGACGTAAGTTGCATGGTGATTATCGTGATGTAACCTCATCGTTTGAGCATCGATATGAGGTTCTAACGCGGCATAGTCGTAAGGTAAGGGTGGTAGTTGAGCAGGTGTTGTCGTGTTTTGAGCTACAGTCGTAGCTGCTGTCGGTGTAGCTGCTGTAGGCGATGACTCTACTCGCGGTGCTGTTTGGCAAGAAACAAGTAACAGTAAAAAAGTTATTCCCATGAGAAGGGAATACATTTGCTGCCGCATAATCTTATTTAAGTTCATAGTTTTCCAGAATATTTTTTTCATGATTGACCTCTATTTTTTTACTCTATACAAAGCCTTAAGCTTAACGTTCTCTTGAAGAAAACAACCCAAACAACGGACCTAAGATTGCACCAAAAACAAAACCCCCCGCGTGTGCCCAATAAGCAACCCCTCCTACTTCTGTACTGATGTTGGTCGGTGCTTGTAGGCTAGCAATGCCATAAAAGGCTTGTTGTACAAACCAAAAGCCCAAGAAGAAAATTGCTGGGATTCTTACGGTAGTAATAAAGAAACCTAAGGGCAAAAGTGTGAGAATTTGAGCTTTTGGGAAGCGGAGGATGTATGCCCCTAAAACTCCTGCGATCGCACCACTCGCACCTAGCGCAGGAATATTAGAAGCAGGGGAGAAGAACCATTGAGCCAAACCCGCTAAAGCGCCGCAAGCTAGATAAAAAATTAAATACTTGATTCGACCCAGTTGTTCTTCAATGTTGTTACCAAAAATGAATAAAAACAACATATTACCGCCAAGGTGCAAAAAACCACCATGCAGAAACTGTGAAGTAACCAAAGTCATCAACTCGGGTATCATCTCACTCACACTAGAGCGTCCCAAGCTAGCAGTTAACTCTCTAGGAACAATGGCATAAGTCCGCAAAAATTGCTCTAATCCTGGCGACGGTAAACTGATTTCATATAAAAATACTAAGATATTAATCGCAATTAGGGTATAGGTGACATAGGGCGTAATTTTTGTCGGATTATTATCATGTAAGGGAACCACAGTTATTTTTCCTTTTCATAGTAAAAAATGAACTAAAAACTCGTGAATTGCAGCATCCTTTTTCAGAATTTGGGATAATTTTGGCAGCTAATCCTGTCCAATCGGTTTGATGATTTGCACCTAAACCCACCCCGTGATTGCCTTCGGGACCAGTGAACCATACAATCGTTCTTTGAGAATGGGGTCTTCTTCATTCTAAAGTGCGATCGCAAGCGCTTCCTCTAATCACTTCTCTTCTGCTGTCATTTTTTTATCGGGGAAATAGGGGTTAGGAGTTAGGAGTCAGGAGTTAGGAGAAAGATATTTTTATCCCTAAAACTAGCTAGAGTTTGCTCTTACTTTAGGCTGACCAAGGTTTACTAAAGTCGTGGTAAAGCGTTAATCCACCATCAATAAATAGAGTTTGTCCGGTAATATAGTCAGCTTCCTCGGATGCCAAAAATGCAACTGCTGCTGCCATTTCTTCAGCGGTTCCCGCACGTCCCATGGGAATGTGACTTTCTACTTGCGCTTTTTCCTCTGGGTCATGAATCCAGGCTTTATTAATGCGAGTAATTGTGGCACCGGGAGCGATGCCGTTGACACGAATTCCTTGCTTGGCATATTCCAAAGCAAGGGTTTTTGTCAGGTTTCCCATACCTCCTTTGCTGATGGAGTAGCTGAGATAGTAAGGTCTGGGAATAATTTCATGAACGCTGGAAATGTTAATAATGACACCTTTTTGATCGCGATTTAAGAAATGCTTGATGGCTTCACGGGCGCAGAGGTAGGAACCTGTAAGATTTACAGAAAGTACTTGGTTAAAATCTTCAAGCGTGGTTTCCTGGGTAGCGCTCTCCTTTTGAATTCCTGCATTGTTGACTAGAATATCGAGACCACCCAACTGATCAATAACAGTATTGACCATCTCGATAATATCGTCTTCTTTCGAGACATCTGCCTGTACTAATAAATCTTTGACACCACAGCTACGAATTTCCCCGCAAGCATTTTCCACCATTTCTGTTGTATCTGCTGCATCTTCGGGGCTTTTGCGATAATTGATAGCAACATTGACACCTTCTTGTGCTAAACGAACTGCGATCGCTTGTCCAATTCCAGACGTTGCGCCTGTTACTAGAGCATTTTTCCCTTTTAAACCATTCATTACTTTAATCCTTGTTTTTTACTAATTGAAGTACTGTATTTTTGCTTATATTCTAATGCATTGCAGAGAACATTTTTGGTTTAATTTAATTGAAAATATAATTAGAAATTCCCTACCAAATGAAAGATTAAAGAGTTAATAATACTGAGGGCGATTGAGCCAATCAAAGCACTCCAAATTCCCCAGCGTAACCGGAACCCAGGCACTAACCAAGCCGCTAGATCAAAAATAATGGCGTTTAAGATAAAGAGAAATAACCCCAAGGTTAAAATAATGAGGGGAAATGTGAAAAAGCCTAATATAGGCCGCAAAATAGCATTTAAAATCCCAAAAACTGCCGCAGAAATTGCAGCTTTCCCAAAACTATCAATTTCAACACCTATTGGCAGTCTAGAAATAATCAAAAAACTGATCGTAGTTACTATCCAAGTAATGATAAGTCCAGTCATTGCAAAAACTCCAGAGTTACTGTTTTGCTCTTTCCATCTGCTTTAATTATTGAAGGTAAATGTGGCAAGAAAATGACAATTCTGTGGAATAATCCAAGATTTATAATATTTACACGCTTCTTCTTTCGAGCAATTAAACCTAAAATCAAGGCACAATAGGCATCTTGGCTCTTAGCATAATCTTTATTTTTACTGCTGCTGTACTTTTGCATACTGCAGTTTTGATAAATAATCTGACTGATGAGCTAGATTAGTAATCTTTTACCTAAAATGCACTGACTATTTTTCAGTTATATCAAAGGCAGGATAGCAAAATTTTTTCTCCTCATTGATGACCTTAATTTACGCATATTTCTGCAAGCGTTTGATTTCCCTGGCTTCAACTTAAGGTCAGTTACAGACAATTACATCATGCTAAAGAAGTAAATATTATTTTTTTTTACTTTGACTTAACTCTATCAATAGTTAGATTTAAAGCCTATATATGGGAATAACTTCTAAGTTGTCACTTTCTTGTCACATTTAGTTTTGAATCTAAGAAGGAAGGAGGACATTTCAGGAGGTGAGTTATAAATTTGCCGCCTGCTTTGTATTAGTTTTGCCCCATTATCTTCGGAAAGCGATCGCAACAATAAAGACAGCAATATCATTGATGGAATTTCCTTCCATTTCGCTACGAGGTAAGCGAGAGGATAACAAGGGGTGAGAACAACGACTTAAAACAGCACGATTGATGAAAATGCTCCCTAGGGGATACCATGAGCGAACACGAAAAAATTAACGAACAAAGTAAAGATCAACAGCTAGAAACATTTCGCCGGGACACAGGTGAGAACTTAACGACAAACCAAGGGGTACGTGTTGACGACACCGATAACTCCCTGACGGCAGGTGCACGAGGCCCAACCCTCATGGAGGACTTCCATTTCCGTGAGAAAATGACGCACTTCGACCACGAGCGTATTCCAGAGCGAGTGGTTCATGCTCGTGGTTCGGGTGCCCACGGCTATTTCCAGGTCTACGAATCGATGGCAGAATACACGAAGGCGAAATTCCTCCAAGACCCCTCAGTGCAGACTCCTGTGTTCGTGCGTTTCTCCACCGTCGTTGGGTTCCGAGGTTCAGCAGATACCGTCCGAGACGTGCGGGGCTTTGCCACCAAGTTCTATACAGAAGATGGCATCTACGATTTAGTGGGCAATAATATGCCAGTTTTCTTCATTCAAGACGGCATTAAATTCCCAGACCTCGTCCACTCCATCAAGCCGGAACCCCACAACCAGATGCCTCAAGCCTCAGCGGCGCATGATAACTTCTGGGACTTCACTTCACTGATGCCCGAATCCATGCATATGATTATGTGGGTACTGTCTGACCGGGCGCTGCCCAGAAGCTACCGCATGATGCAGGGCTTCGGCGTCCACACTTTCCGCTTTGTTAATGAACAAGGCAAGTCTCGCTTCGTGAAGTTCCACTGGAGACCGACGCTGGGTATGCACTCCCTCGTCTGGGACGAAGTGCAGAAACTAGCAGGCAAAGACCCGGACTACAATCGCCGCGACCTCTGGCAAGCGATCGAAATGGGTGATTATCCAGAGTTTGAGCTGGGGGTGCAGATGGTTGAAGAGGAAGACGAGCACAAGTTCGACTTCGACCTGCTTGACCCCACTAAGCTGATTCCAGAAGAAGAGGTGCCGATTAAACCCATCGGCAAGATGGTACTCAACCGCAACCCCGACAACTTCTTTGCGGAAACTGAACAGGTTGCCTTCCACCCTGGACACGTCGTACCCGGTATCGACTTCACCAACGACCCCCTGCTTCAAGGTCGCTTGTTCTCGTACCTCGACACCCAGCTTATTCGTCTCGGTGGCCCCAACTTCACAGAAATCCCCATCAATCGACCCTTAGCTCCTGCACACAACAACCAGCGCGACGGCTACATGCGACAAACAATTGATAAGGGTAAGGTCAATTACTCTCCCAACTCGCGTGGCGGGGGTTGCCCCATGGCAAATCCGGAGAATATGCGGAGTTATGTCCACTACGCCGAAAAAGTCGAAGGACACAAGATTCGCCAACGAAGTGAAAGCTTTAAAGACCACTTCAGCCAAGCGACTTTATTCTGGAACAGCTTATCCGAAGTCGAAAAAGATCACTTAGTATCTGCCGCTCATTTCGAGTTGAACAAAGTTGAAGCCAAAGACATCCGGCAGCGCATGGTTGATTTGTTTAACCACGTCGATCATGAATTAGCGAAACGAGTTGCAAAGGGTATCGGCGTTCCCGCTCCATCCGAGGAAGTCGTCAAGAACCACGGGCGCAAATCCCCAGCACTGAGTATGGAGAATACTGTCAAGGACACGGTTAAGAGTCGGCGGATTGCTATTTTGGCGGCTGATGGGTTCGACCATTCCCAGTTGCTAGCAATGCAACGGGCGTTGAAGGCTGCTGGGGCAAGCGCGAAAATCGTGTCACAGTTTGGGGGCATGATCAGGAGTGCCGATGGTCAAGAAATCGAGGTGGATAAGCCATTTGTCACCACTGCGTCAATCATGTACGATGCCGTTTATGTCCCTGGTGGACAGCAAAGTATTGAGGCACTCAAACAGCAGGGAGATGCGATTCACTTTCTCAATGAGGCGTTTAGGCATTGTAAAGCGATCGCAGCGACAGGTGAAGGAGTCAAACTCCTCAAAGCATCCAGTATTAGAGGCGTGGATGTTTCTGAGGAGCAGTTGCAATCTGATCAGGGTGTCGTTACCGTTGCCAATACATCGGATATGCAATCGGTTGCTCAACAGTTTATCCAAGCGATCGCTCAACACCGTCACTGGGCAAGAGAGCAAAAGGAGATGGTGCCTGCGTAATTGTTTAGGCTAGGATTGAAAATTCGTAATTCGTAATTCGTAATTGTCGTAGCTTACGGCTCGCTGCGCTCTCTTTACGGGGGATGCAGAGATTCTTTGGCTGACGTGAGCGACTTGAAAAGTTGGGAACTCTAACCCGCCTTTTAATTACGAATTACGTAGCTTGCTTCTCGCTCGAGAGCGAGTATTCACGCATTACAAATTATTGTTGATTTCCCTTGGGGGCTGATGAGCAGTTGTCAGCCTCTATGCCTTGCGATAGAAAAAATAACTGATTGATTTGAAATCCTTCAAAATGGGGAGACTGACTCAGGGAATACCGCTTCTGTGGACAACAAACCCGATATTCAGAGGTTGTTCCCCCCGAAAAGAAAGAAAAGAGGGGTTGACTTTTCGATATAACGTAAGTCCAGCCTTATTATACGCCCAAGGATTCACCCTTTTGAGTGCAACAAATTGTAAAGTAAATAAATAAATCAAGAAAACCATTAAGTTCAGCCAAACTTGTGAAATCGTTGCTTTCGCTTCCCTTGGGCACACCTCTTAAATCTTCGCAGTTGCAAACCATCCTAGCCGACACCCTCACCATTTTCTGGGGAGAGTGGTTAGATTTACGAGTGCGGCTGGTGCAAATTGCCTCTAGTGGTTTAATTTCACCCCTCATTTATATCGTGGGATTTGGTTTAGGGCTAGGTAGCGCCCTAGACGCCACCATGAAACCTGCTGCGGGTGACAATTACTTGCAGTTTATTTTACCGGGGATGATTGCTCTGTCTTCAATGACGATTAGCTTTGGGGGCACAACGTTTTCCATTTGCGGTGAACGCCTTTTTACCAAAACCTTTGAGGAAATGCTCCTCGTCCCCATTCACCCTCTAGCTTTGCACTTAGGCAAAATGTTGGCTGGAATTGTGCGGGGGTTGATGACGTCGGGTTCAGTGATTTTAGTCGCTGTTCTGTTTACAGGTAAAGTCTGGAGTTTCTTAAATCCCCTGTTTTTACTTTTACTCGTCCTCAATTGTGCTGTGTTTGCCGGTTTAGGGGTAATTGTTGGGTTAAATGTAAAGTCTTTAGAAAGTGTTGGTCTTGTCAACAACTTCTTGATTGTACCCATGTCGTTTTTGGGAGCAACATTTTTTGACCCAGCGACGCTACCTACAGTCCTCAAAGGAATTGTGTATTTGTTGCCTCTAACCTATACCAGCATTGGGCTTCGGGCGGCGGCTTACTTACCGCTCTCAGCGTTTCCTTGGTATTCTATACCGATTCTGTTAGCGGTTGCGATCGCACTTTCCTTCGTTGGAGCATATCAATTCGCCCATCAACAAGATTAATCATAAGAGGGGTCAGGAGTCAGGAGTCAGGAGTCAGAAGTCAGGAGTTAGGAGTTAGGAGTCAGGAGTTAGGAGTTAGGAGTTAGGAGAGAGCTATTTTCATTATGAGCGTGGTGAGATAAAAGCTCATGGTGCCTAGCTTGAACATGGGGAATCTCCGAATCGGGAATTGAGGAAGATGGATTTTCATTATGAGTGTTGTGCGCTCTACTCGCGTGGGCGGCTGATAGGAATTTATAAAGTAAATATTAAGTTGCGGCAGGGTGGGTAAGGCACTTTTAGCCCAGTCAACTTTTACCAATGCCCAAATTTCATTTCTTAATAAATTTTTCTGATTTTCAATCTACTTTTTGACTCCTGGCAGTTTCACTAATGTTGGAATATGTTATAGGTTAGCTTCAGTCAGTTTGCTCCAGATGGGGTGCAGATTGGAAATGCGATCGCACTTTCCTTTATTTGCAAAATAACAAGATGATTGGGCTCTCCCATAGCTTTTTTTGGCAAATGCTGTAAGTAGGTAGGTACAAATAAACGCAGGTATATAAACAAATATTGAGAGCCTAAAACCCTCTTCCCTTTTGCCTTTTGCCTTCTACCCTCTGCCTTGCCTCAACGACAAATATTAATGCCCACCTACTTATTAGTATTTGACAGCCGCTCTGATATTACTTTCCGCAGTTAATTCAAACGCCGAACCATGAGTTACAAAGTTTATGCCCCCAATGTTCACCTATTTGCTTTCCATGGGGCTCACAACAGTTTGATTCCTTCTGTCTCCACTAAAACCCACTCTAATGAAAAATTGCTTTGGGAAAGGTGCGAATATATTCTTAAAAAATTTCAAATTCACCAAAGATTAAAGATAAAAGAAAGTACCACCTTGAGTCGAGCTTCTTTATTAGAAGAAGCCGCAGATAACACAATGTTGTTACCCTTAGAGGGGCAAATTATTACTGAAACCCAAAAACATCATATCACAGGTTTTACTTGTCCTCTAAAGATAGAAGATAGCTATGCCCTAGCTTTAAATGTCCGTATTCCTGAATTAAGTGAACAAGGTCAAAAAACGAGTGATGTAGACCTGAATATTTTTAGAACTTTAAATCCCGATAATTGCTTTTTATATCCAAATGTCAATAACTCAATAGGACAAACGATTCTGCTAACAGCTTGGTTATCTCAAAAGCAGCAAAAAGGTATAAATTTTGGGCAAGAGATAGCAGATGAGTGTGTACAAAATTTATTAGGAAAAAATCAGAAAGATTGTCCGCCTTTATATCAAATAGGTCAATTATTTGGCAGCCCGATTTTTGAATATGGAAATCCTTATCAACCCCAGGAATATGGCCCAATTTTTGTTTGGCTGTATGTGCGAGAAGCATTTAATGGTAAATCCGATTCCAGATTAGATAATAGTTTTGGATTTTTTTACCAAAAGTTTATTGATTTGTGCTTATATCGCCAGAAAGCTAGTCAAGCGTATATACACTCTTTAGATGTATATGCTGATATTCACCAGAGTCATGAAACTCTGAAAAAAATTATTTGTAAAATAGCAGATTTCAATCAAGAAAAGACTCAATTGCAGCCGTCTAACTCAGCAAATAATTTATCTGAAGCTGCAATCAGCTATTTGACAAATCAGCTTAGCATCCTACCCAAACTAGCTTTAAACTATGCAGAAGCGATAAAAGCTTTAGAGAGTTATCGTTGGGAAATTGAGGTCAATACCAAAAAATATGCTGAAAGAATTAGGCAAATTCAAGAAAGATTGTCTAATCCTGATTTAAGCTTTTTATCTAAGTTTTACCAAAAAATAGCAATTGATTTTCAAGACGATATCAAAGTTAAATTGGGGGAATGTGAGCAAAATTATCGTTTGGTTGAGCAAGCGATCGCATCTATTCGAGGTCTAGTAGAAATTGATAAAGTGCAGCGCGATCGCACTTTAGAAGAAACTATCAGGCTGAATGAGATTGCAGCTCAAAATCGGGAGAAGAAATTGCAAATTTGGTTTGCTCTCGTCGTAACTTGCTTAGCGATTACTAGTATTTCCTCTCCTGGTTCATCTCTTTTTCAAACTATTCTTTCTTCGTTGAATTCATCAACGTCTTTGGGGTCTCCGCTTATTAGTATTGCCAATTTTTTATTGGCTGATTTCTTGGACGTACTTCTACAAACTATACTAGGAATTACTGTTGCCTTGCTTCTGGGAATTATTGTCTGGCTAATAGGCAAACAATCCCAAACTATCAATCATTCTAAAGATAGATATTAAGGATAAATGAAACCAATGGCACATTTGTTTGAACCACTTAGCATTCGTGAAATTACTTTTCGTAACCGGATTGCTGTTTCCCCCATGTGTCAGTATTCCAGCGAAGATGGCTATGCTAATGATTGGCATTTGGTTCATCTGAGTAGTCGTGCTGTTGGCGGTGCGGGTTTAGTGTTTACAGAAGCAGCAGCAGTTGAACCCACAGGACGGATTAGTCCAAGTGATTTAGGAATTTGGTCGGACAGACACGCGGAGGCTTTAGCAAAAACGGTTGCCTTAATTCATAATTTTGGAGCCATTGCTGGAATTCAACTGGCTCATGCTGGGAGAAAAGGGAGTACAGCTAGGCCTTGGGAGGGAGGGAAACCCTTAGATGAAACGCAGGGAGGCTGGCGGCCTGTAGTGGGGCCAAGTGCGATCGCATTTAGCGACGGAGATCCAGTTCCTGAAGCCTTAAGCCATGAAGGAATTCGGGAAATTACGCAGGCATTCGTGCAAGCTGCTAAATACTCTCTAGAAGCTGGATTTAAGGTGGTTGAGATTCATGCTGCTCACGGTTACCTGCTGCATGAGTTCCTCTCACCCCTGTCTAACCATCGCAAGGATGAGTATGGAGGCAGCTTTGAAAATCGTATCCGTTTCCTTACAGAAGTGGTGCGGGAAGTGCGAGAGGTTTGGCCCGAACAATATCCCCTGTGGGTGCGTATTTCTGTCACCGATTGGGTAGAAAATGGTTGGGATATAGAGCAGAGTATTACCCTCTCGCAAAAACTCTCCTCATTGGGTGTAGACGTGATTGACTGTTCTTCAGGAGGCACTGTACCCGGTGCTAAATACCCTGTTGGGCCGGGTTACCAAACTGCATTTGCTGAGCGAATCCGGCGTGAAGCTAATATTTTAACGGGAGCTGTCGGCATGATTACCACTCCCGAACAAGCTGACCATGTTATTCGCACCGGACAAGCCGATATCGTGTTGCTAGGACGGGAACTTTTACGCGATCCTTATTGGCCGCACCGTGCCGCTAAAAAACTCAGACACGAGAAAAATTGGCCCGTTCAATACGAGCGAGCGTGGCTTTAAGTAAGCTGTCGTGCTTACAAACTGCATATCGTTAGGAAAGGTGAAAGGGGAAAGGGTAAGGGGAAAAGGTGGGATAAATCAAGCGTTTCGCGTTTTTTAGCCTCACTTGGGTTCAGTGCAAAGTCTAAGCGTAACAGCTTAAACTCAACATCATTGCAGGGTGGACAATGCCCACCTTTCCCCTGTGCTTGGATCATAAGATTTGAGTGGGCTATGTTAAAAAAATAGTGCCAGTTAGCAGATTGTCTGGGAAACAGATGGAGTGAATCCACTATTTCAAGCCTTTCACAAAGCAGGAAACAGTCACTTCATTGATTTGCCTATTGCTATCCTTACGCATCGCTGATTGCTTTTACAGTTGATCAAGCATCAACAGTAGGAGTCGCCAGTATGACATTGGGTTTAAAGATTACCAAGGATAGCTGTGTCGAGTTTAGAGCTGTAAAAGTTATCTCCCGTATGAGAAAGCTTTTTTGCAGGGGAATTTTAGCTCTTTTTGGAGTTGGTAGTTTAGTCACTGGAATTTCATCGGCTGTCTATGCTGCTAACTTAACTGTTCTTTCTCAACTCGAAAGTGATTTCAGCACGCGATCGAGCGAGTCTCTCATTGAGATTGAAAATCGTAGCCATGCCAAAGATTACGCTTCTATCTTTTCTGAAACGAAGCCGATAACTGAATGGAAGCCCATCTTACTAAACCCTGAGACACAGGTTTCTATTGTCCGCATTCCTACAGAACTTTTGGAACTAATTAATAAAGTAGAAGTCAATACGGGAGGTTCGTCTCTCGATTCAGATCAACTTGTAAAAGTGCGATATCGTTTAGATTCGATGTAGGTTCAATTTGAGTTTTATTAACAAAACTTTTCGATGTAAGGTGGGCACTGTCTCTTGTCGAATCAAACTCTCATCTAAACGTTTCTGAGCAGTGCCCACCCTACGGTTTTTAAAGAAGGACAAAAGACCTATCCGAAGGGGAATTGTAAAATTTGACCCCACAGATGTAAATGTTTGGTTTGGCAAGACAATCAGCTATAGGGCTGAATTCAGATATCTAGTCTTTACAAGAACAACTTTTCGGATAGGCTCTTAAAAATTAAGCGATCGCGCCGAGTAACCGATAAATTAAGGAGTTAATAATTGCTAGAGCGATCGCTCCAATTAACGCACTCCAAAATCCCCAGCGCAAGCGAAATCCACTAACCAACCAAGCGGCTAAGCCAAAAATAATCGCATTGACAACAACGGCAAATAAGCCAAAGGTGATAATCGTCAGTGGCAAAGCTAAGATTCGGAAAATTGGCCCAAGTAGGGCATTTAAAAGCCCGAAAACTGCTGCTGACCACAATGCTTTCTGAAAACTATCAATCTCAACGCCGGTTGGCAGTTTGGAAATGATGAACAAGCTGACGGAGGTAACGAGCCATGCAATGAGCAGACTAACCAGATTCATTGGTCTAACTCCTGAGCGTCACTATCCTACACATTAAAGCGGAAAAGCATCACATCTCCTTCTTGCACAACATATTCTTTACCTTCTGAACGCACTAAGCCTTTCTCCTTCGCCCCTGTCATCGAGCCAGACGTGACCAAGTCATTGTAAGCAACAGTTTCCGCCCGAATAAAGCCGCGTTCAAAATCACTATGAATCGTACCTGCCGCTTGAGGCGCTTTCATTCCCGCCGTAATCGTCCAAGCACGAGTTTCTTTAGGCCCAGTGGTTAAGAAGGTACGCAAGCCCAAAAGCTCATAGGTAGCACTAATCAAGGATTTCAATCCGCCTTCTTCCACCCCAAGAGATGCTAGATAGTCTGCTCGCTCCTCTTCAGGTAACTCCACGAGTTCTGATTCGACTTGAGCGGAAACGACCACAACTTGTGCTTGATCACTAGCCGCAATTTGCCGTACTTGTTCTACCCATTCATTCCCCGTTGCCAAGTCATCTTCAGCGACATTAGCAGCATAGATAATCGGCTTAGCAGTGAGTAACCCTAACTGCTTAATTAATTCTGCTTCTTCTTCAGTTAAAGTAACCATCCTCGCTGGCTTGCCTTCATTGAGTGCGGTACTCAACTTTTCCAAGACACCCATTTCCGCCTGGGCGTCTTTACTGCTACGCGCCTGCTTGCGAGTTCGATCCATCCGGCGTTCGACTTGGGATAAATCGGCTAAAGCCAGTTCCAAATTAATCACCTCAATATCGCGTCCTGGGTCAACGGAACCCGCAACGTGGATAATATCAGGGTCATCAAAGCAGCGCACCACATGGACAATGGCATCCACTTCCCGGATATTGGCTAAAAATTGGTTGCCCAACCCTTCGCCTTTACTGGCCCCTTTAACCAAACCGGCAATATCGACAAACTCGACACGAGTTGGGACAATTTGCTCTGAGTTAGACATTTTTGCCAGAACTTGCAACCGCTCATCCGGCACGGCAACAACGCCGACATTCGGCTCAATCGTGCAGAAAGGAAAGTTAGCAGCATCCGCCTTGGCATTAGCAACTAGGGCGTTAAATAAAGTGGATTTGCCAACGTTGGGTAGTCCAACAATTCCGGCTCTTAGCATGGCAGGTGAGAAAAATGAGTGGTGTCTGCGATTAGATCAAAACTTAATCATCATAATTCTATTTGGGTTCAGGAATAGTTTGGGGAATTGGCCCTGGTACGGTCTGAGGAATAGGACTGGGTACAACCTCTGGCACAGGTTCCGGTACCGCAGGCTGAGGAATAGGAGCAGGCACAGGTTCTGGGACTGGGCTGGGTATGGGTTGAGGAATGGGCCCTGGTACGGGTTCGGGAACAGGAGTCGGAACAGGTTCGGGATTGGGAGAGGGTAAGGGCGCGGGGCCGGGCGTGGGGATTTGCGGCCCAGGAGTAGGTTGAGGAGTGGGATAAATCATGGTGCTTCAATGACTCATTCCCACTAAGGTAGAGGGAAATCAAAATTTTCACATCTCCCAAAATGGCGAAGGCTTACCCGAATTCTTGAGAAAAGGTTAAAGGGGAAAGGGAAAGGGGAAAAGGTAGATAAATCAAGCGTTTCGTTTTTTTTATCCTCACTTGGGTTTAGTGCAACGTCTAAGCGTACAGCTTAGAAGCTTTTGTGTGCGAATATCTGGAGTAGACAAAAGCCAGGAAGTCGGAATTGAATGGTAAAGTCGATCGCTTTTATGTTTGAGACCTCTCAATCTGCTGATGCTTGATCAAACTGCTGCCCCATTATTAGAAGCCCTACGAACCCGTACTCAGCGACATCATGCTCCCTTCTATGCCCCAGGCCATAAGCAGGGGCAGGGTGTTGCTCAACCCCTGGCAGATTTGTTAGGAATGTCGGTATTTCGTGCTGATTTGCCTGAATTGCCCGATTTGGATAACTTGTTTGCTCCCGAAGGGGTGATTTTAGAGGCAGAGAAACTGGCAGCGGCTGCTTTTGGGGCAGAACAAACCTGGTTTTTGGTGAATGGTTCCACAGCAGGAGTAATGGCAGCTATTTTAGCCACTTGTAACGCTGGGGATAAAATTATTTTGCCTCGGAATATCCACCAATCTGCGATCGCAGGTTTGGTACTTTCCGGTGCTATTCCTATCTTTATCAACCCTGAATACGACCTGGTTACCGACCTTGCCTATAGCATCACCCCCGCAGCCGTAGCGGCTGCGTTGAAGAGATATCCCGATGCCAAAGCGGTCATGATCGTCTATCCAACTTATCAGGGTGTGTGTGGGGATGTAAAAGCGATCGCAAAACTCGCCCATCAATACAACATTCCCTTACTTGTGGATGAAGCGCACGGCCCACACTTTGCCTTCCATCCAGACTTACCCCCCTCAGCCCTATCAATGGGGGCTGATTTGACCGTACAATCCACCCATAAAGTACTCGGTGCCATGACTCAAGCATCAATGCTGCACGTTGGCGGTTATCGAGTGGATCGAGAGCGATTGAACAAAGCCTTACAACTGGTTCAATCTACGAGTCCCAGCTACTTACTCTTAGCCTCCCTAGATGCCGCACGGCAACAAATGGCACTGCATGGCGAAGCGTTGATGACTCAAACCTTAAAGCTGGCAGAAGTTGCCAGAACTCAAATCAGCAAAATTCCCAAGCTGTCCATCTTAGAACCTTTATCCACTCCAGGTTTCTGTGCCCTTGATCGAACTAGGCTAACTGTAAAGGTTTCGGAATTAGGGTTAAGTGGGTTTGAAGCCGATGAAATTTTTCTCGAACAACTCGGTGTCATCGCAGAGTTGCCAACGCTCCAACATCTGACCTTTATTATCAGCTTAGGAAATACCGAAGCTGATATAGAGCAGTTAGTCCAAGCCTTCATTCAAATCACCCAAACTGATTATCGTCCTAATCGCACTCAGTCTTTAGAGAATATCTTCCAAAGCTGGAAGTCCGATTTTCTGTTTATTCATCCTTCATCTTTTATTGTTTCTCCTGCCATCTCTCCTCGAGAGGCCTTCTTTGCCCCGACAGAAACGCTACCCATTGACCAAACTCCCGATCAAATTAGTGCTGAATTAGTCTGCCCCTATCCCCCAGGTATCCCCGCCTTAATGCCAGGAGAAGTGATCAATCCTGCTGCCCTAGAATACCTGCAACAAGTACTGCAATTAGGCGGCAATATCACGGGTTGCAGCGATCCCAGTCTCCAAACGCTAAAAGTTGTTAAGAATAATCGATAAATTAATACTGTACAAGGGTTGAAAGTTGGTCAGTTGAACGGTTGCCTGTGAGCAAGGAAAGCCATTTGACAAGGTGGCAAGTTGAGCGTTAACAAGGAAAGCAAATTGAACGTTTAAACCTCCAAATTTTCAAACCTTCAACTTTCAAACCTTTAACCGGTTTATCCATGACCCAACTCTGGCCTTACATCACTCCTGGCATTCCCGACGATTTATTTGAGCAATTACCCGGTATTCCTCTAAGTCAAAGAGAGGTGAGGTTACTCTTAATTTCTGCTTTACGGTTGCAACCGGACTCCCTACTCTGGGATATCGGGGCGGGGACGGGCACAATTCCAGTAGAAACAGGATTGCTATGTCCTAAGGGCCAGGTGATTGCGGTAGAACGGGATGAAGATGTTGCTAACCTGATTCGCCGCAATTGCTCACGCTTCGGGGTTCACAATGTCCAAGTGATTGAAGGCAGTGCTCCAGAATGTCTGAAAGATTTACCCCAACCTCCTCAACGCGTTTGCATCGAGGGAGGTCGCCAGATTAAAGATATTCTTAAAGAAGTTTGGCAATACTTGCCTTCATCAGGGCGAGTTGTCGCCACGGCAAGTAACTTAGAAAGTCTCTATGCCATCTCGGAAAGCTTTGCTGAGTTACACGCCCGTAATGTTGAGGTGGTTCAATCCGTTGTCAATCGCTTGGAAACACGGGGCACTCATCAAACTTTTACCTCAGTGAATCCGATTTTTATTCTGAGTGGGGAAAAGCTTGATTAGAGCGCTCATGTAGGCTACGCTACATCAGACAGCTAGGGGTGAAAAGCACAAAAATTGTGTAACGCAAAGACTCCCTAGTGAGCAGTAGCGGCTTACCTCGTCATTCGGAAGGATGACCGTTTAACGTGAATTCGTTAAAGTAAGCACAAGTAGAATCATTCCCTAATATCAGGGATGGTGAATCTTTCTGCTCAAGTCTACCCCTCTTCATCTCGACAGTTTGAGCCAACTGTCTTTTACACGAAGCGTCCTATGCCCTGGTCTCGTATTTTTAGCGGAATTATTGCGATCGCTCTAGCGATGGGGATGATTATTGTTGGAGGATGGTATTTCACCCTCGGCTTCTGTGTCATCGTCTATCTAGGTCTTTTGGAATATTTTCAACTGGTGAAGGCAAAAGGAATTGCGCCTGCTGCCAAAACCACAATCGTCGTTAGTCTGCTACTACTCGTTACTTCTACAGTGTCACCCACTCTAACGGATGCCGTATTTCCGCTAGCAGGAACATTTATTTGTTTCTACTTGCTATTCCAGCCTAAGATGGCCTCTATTGCTGATATTGCCTCCTCTATTTTGGGCTTGCTTTATGGCGGCTATCTACCGAGTTATTGGGTACGGTTACGAGTGGGTTTGGCGCAGGCATCACCGTTGCCGCTTGATGCTACTGCCAGCGCGACGAATCTTCCCTTAGGGGGTTATTGGCCGACTTCTTGGACGGATTTCAGTATCCTGCCTCAAGCTTTGACAGTAACACTCTTAGCTTTTGCTTGTATTTGGGCATCAGATATTGGGGCTTACTTTTTCGGCAAGTTCTTTGGTCGCACTCGCCTTTCTCATATCAGTCCGAAAAAGACAGTTGAAGGCGCAATTTTTGGACTCGTTGGCAGTGTCGCTGTTGCTACAGCGGGTGCGTGGTATCTGCACTGGGCAAGTTGGCAGCTTAGTGGTGTGATTTTTGGGACACTGGTAGGCGTTGCTAGCTTGTTGGGAGACTTGACCGAATCGATGATGAAACGGGACGCTGGAGTGAAAGATTCAGGTCAATTAATTCCCGGTCACGGTGGTATTTTAGACCGAACGGATAGTTATGTTTTTACTGCCCCTTTGGTTTACTATTTTGTTACTCTCCTGCTGCCTTTATTACCGCCATTTTTGTAAGTTAGCAGACTGATAGATACTCAGTGATTCAAGAAAAGCTTAGGCTGGGGATTGGCTACCCTTAACTTTCGGTTGCCAACGCTTGAGTTGAGTAATTGCTAGTGCGGTTACCAAGGTTCCCGCAGCGATCGCAACTATATACAGTCCAGCATTAGTGACGGCATTCGGAATGGCTAGTACAAAAATACCACCATGAGGGGCGCGGAGTGTGCAGCCAAACAGCATGGACAGGCCACCTGTAAGAGCCGATCCTGCAACGCAAGCGGGAATAACTCGAATTGGGTCTTTTGCGGCAAAGGGAATTACTCCTTCCGTGATGAAGGACAACCCTAACACAGTTGCTACTTTGCCAGCCTGAAGCTCATCTTCAGTAAACTGACGCTTCGCAATCAACGTTGCTAGTGCCAATCCCAGTGGAGGCGTCATCCCGGCTGCCATCACGGCTGCCATCGGTAGATAAATATTACTGGTGAGAAGTCCTACAGCAAAGGTATAGGCAGCTTTGTTGACAGGCCCGCCCATATCGATCGCCATCATGCCCCCTAAAATCAAACCCAGTAGGACGGCATTGGTTTGCCCCATTCCCTGAAGGAACGCAGTCAGCCCATCCATAATCGCTTTTACGGGTACACCGAAAACATAAACCAGCAACAATCCAACTGCCAAAGTTGAGAGTAGGGGAATCACGAGGACAGGCTTAAGTCCTTCAAAGTTAGCCGGAAGATTTATCTTATCGCGCACAAACAGAGCGATATATCCAGCGAGAAATCCGGAGAGGATACCGCCAAGAAAGCCCATACCCAAATTCGCTGCCAACATCCCCCCAATTAAACCAGGTGCTAAACCAGGGCGATCGGCAATGGAAAAGGCAATGAAACCGGATAGCACGGGTACAATCAAGGCAAACGCTGCTGTTCCCCCAATTTGCATCAGGGCAGCACCAATGGTTCCGGGTGCGGGTTCCAGGCCAAAGACGAAGGAAAGAGCGATAATTAATCCCCCAGCAACGATGACGGGTAGCATATAGGAAACCCCCGTCAGCAGGTGCTTGTAGGGCCCGGATCGCTTGGCAGATTGCTCGGCTTTTGCCTGCTTCACTGACTGCAAATAATCTCCCTGCCCTGCAACTCCTGCCTCTGGTTCCGGCATAATCAGGGCTTCCTCAATGACAGACTTCCCTGCTTTCAAGGCGTGCTTCGTGGAGGTTTGATAGACTCGCTTTCCACCGAAGCGCGACAAGTCTACATAGGTATCTGCCGCAATCACCACTGCATCCGCCTGGGCAATCTCTTCTGAGGTTAGCTGGTTTTTCGCCCCTACAGAACCTTGTGTTTCCACCTTGATATCATGGCCGAGTTCGACAGCCGCTTTCCGTAAGGCCTCTGCTGCCATAAAGGTGTGGGCAATTCCGGTAGGACAGGCAGTGATGCCAACTAAGTATTTGGGCGCAGTAGAGACGGCGGCTGGAGGAACCGGGATGGGAGAATCATCGGGAGTTGGAACGATCGCTTCGTTGTCTTCTAGGTGGGATTGGTCGATCGCTTCTTCAAGGACTGCCTTCGTATTGCGAATGGTTCGACTTGTTGAAGTGGCATAGACTGGCTTTCCCGCAAACCGAGACGCATCTACATGGATATCCGCCCCAATAATCACCAAATCTGCATCGGCAATGTCCTCTTGTGAAAGAGGATTCCTTACGCCCTCAGAACCTTGCGTCTCTACTTTAATGTCATAACCCATCACTTGGGCCGTTTTCTTGAGAGCTTCCGCCGCCATGAGGGTGTGGGCAATTCCAGTGGGGCAGGCGGTAACTGCCACAATTCTTTCGCTGGTTTTCATAGGTAAATCGATTTTAGATTTTGGATTTGAATTGGTTGTAGGGTAGGGGCATGGCATTGCCATGCCCGTAGAGAATTGCTTTAAGTGAGTTTTGATTAATTCAAGTGTTGAATCGTGACTTGATTCATGAAGGATTCAACCGTTTCTTTAGGGGGTAACCGTGGGCCCACTTGGCTCAAGGCACCCATTGAAAACGCAGTCGCCAGCCGCGCACAGTCTGCTAGAGACAACTTTCGCAATTTACCTGTGACTAAGCCCGACACCATCGCATCACCCGCCCCAACGGTACTCACCACCTCAATTTTTGGAGGACGGGCAATTACCACCTCGTCTGCTTCTGCAAAGATGGCTCCTTTAGCTCCCATCGATACAACTGCACATTGAATACCTTTTGTCAAGAGTTCTTGAGCAGCTTGTGCGATCGCTTTTTCACTCTCCAATGACCGACCGAATAACTCCTGTAACTCATCAATATTGGGTTTGATGGCGTAAGGAGCAAACGGAATCGCTTGACGAAAACTCTCGCCGCTAGCATCTAGAACAACAGTTTTATCCTGCGCTTTCAGTCGTGCAACTAATTTCCCGTAAATATCAGGGGACAATCCAGCAGGAACACTGCCTGAAAGTACAAACCAGTCACACTCTGTTACTAAGTCATCAATGACCTGATGTAAGGTCGCTACATCACTTTCCGTCGCTGCCTGTCCGGGAAAGTTGATATCCGTAACTTGATTTTGCAACCCGTCGATAATTTTGACGTTGACACGGGTTTTACCAGGAATCGGAACAAACCGATTTTGAATGCCTTTCTGGGTAAAGAAATTCTGGAACAGTTCCATATTGTCCTTCCCCAAAAACCCAGAAACTGTCACCGAAAACCCAAAATCAGTCAGGAATGAGGCGACGTTCACGCCTTTGCCGCCAGGGTCTGCCTGTTCCCACTCCACCCGGTTAACTTCACCTGCTTGGAAATTGGGAATTGAAGCCGTTTGGTCAATGGCTGGATTTAGCGTAATCGTGGCAATTTTGGGATTCATAATTGCATTACCAAAGGGGTTTCCTTAAATTGCTTTTTGCAAAACCTCCCCAGGTTTTTTGATCAGCTACTTCACCGTTTTGATCCCCCCCGCCCCCCTTAAAAAGGGGGGAGAATCTTCTCTCTCAAAGTCCCCCTTTTTAAGGGGGATTTAGGGGGATCGAACAGTATTTTGTACCTCACCTAGAAATGTGTATACACGGTAGCTTTTTAAGAGGGGAGAATTTTCTCAAAGTCCCCTTTTTTAAGGGGGATTTAGGGGGATCGAGCAGTATTTTGTAACTTACCCAGAGATGTGTATACACCCAACGGCGTCAAATTAGAGCCCGAACTTCTTGAGCACTGCGGCATTTCAAAGCGCGTTTCGCCAAATTTTGCGTTTGCGAGAAGGAAAGGTTTCGCAGTTTTGCCTTCACCGCCGCCACACTAGGAATGCTGATGCTCAGTTCCGCCACGCCCAGTCCTGCCAGAATTGCTGCCCCTTTGGGGTCTCCAGCAATACCACCACACACACCAACCCACTTACCCGCCGCAGTTGCTGCCTGCACCGTTTGATGAATCATGCGGAGAACAGCAGGATGTAAGCCATCTGCTTGTTTTGCCAAAGCCGGATGTCCCCGATCCATTGCTAGGGTATACTGCGTCAAGTCATTCGTGCCGATGGAGAAGAAATCAACTTGCTTGGCAAACTCATCGGCCATCAGTACGGCTGAGGGAACCTCAATCATCATGCCGATATCTACTGGTTCTGCCCCAACCTCTAAACGCACCTCTTCGGCAATTTTCTTGGCTGCTTTGAGGTCTTCCAGAGTGGCAATCATGGGAAACATGATTTTGATAGACCCCGTTTGTGATGCCCGGAAAATGGCTCTGAGTTGAGGTTTGAACAAGTCCGGACGCTGGAAGCACAGCCGGATACCTCGAATTCCCAGAAAGGGGTTCTCTTCTGCTGGGAGATTGAGGTAAGGAACTTCTTTGTCACCGCCAATATCGAGGGTACGAATGATTAGGGGCAGACCGTTGAGTGCCTTCGTCATCTGCGTGTAGGCAGCGAACTGTTCCTCCTCGGAAGGCGGTTCCGAACGGTTCAAAAATAGAAACTCAGTACGCAGAAGTCCAACCCCTTCCGCCCCAGCATTGACGGCTTGTTCCGCTTCTGTAGCTGCGCCAATGTTTGCGACAATCTCCACGCGATGCCCATCGGTCATGAGGGCAGGTTGATAACAAGCCAGTTTTTCCGCTTCTCGAATTGCCTGCAAATCTTTTTGGGCTGCTGTTGCTGTCTCTAAATCTGCCTGGGATGGGTTGGGATAGAGGTTGCCGCTTTCGCCGTCGAGGATGCAGGGAGTACCATCTGCCAAGTTGAGGATAGCAGGGCCTGCGCCAACGATCGCAGGAATGTCGAGCGATCGCGCAATAATTGCACTATGAGAGGTAGGACCACCATAAGCTGTGCAAAAGCCTAACGTCAATTCGGGATTCAGCCCTGCTGTATCTGATGGCGTTAAGTCTTCTGCAATTAGAATTACAGGATTATCGGGGACAATCGGCTCATCTTCCACCTTATCTGCCAGCAACCGCAGCACCCGACGCCCAACATCGCGCAAATCCGCTGCCCGACCTGCTAATAGGGCGTCTTTAAGCTGTTCCAAGGCGTGGGCGCGTTGTTCATACGCCTGTTGCCACGACCAAGCAGCACTGCGGTTATCCTTGAGATGAGCAACTGCTTCTTCCACCAGTTCCGGGTCGTCCAAAAATTCCTGATGCGCTAGAAATATCGACGCTTTACCCGTACCCGATCGCTCTTTTACATCCTCGTATAATTCCCGTAACTGCGCCTTCCCCGTTTCTACTGCTTGCCGCAGACGGGTTTCTTCCGCTGCTGGATCTTTCGCCGTAGCTTCAAACACGATCTTGCCACGCTTGAGTTGAAACACCGAGCCAATTGCTAATCCCGGTGATGCAGCAATCCCTGGTATCGCCTCAGACTCAAACGTCAGCGTTCGTCCCAATGTAACTGATGAAGTTTCCTCCGCTTCATCCCCCAAACCTGCTTCAACTTCAAGCTTCAGCCTATCGAGTGCTTCATCTTCATCAGCCCCCTGAGCCATCAGGCGAATCGTTCCGCCACCTTCCACGCCCAGCTTCAACAGGGACACCAAACTCTTCGCATTAGCCGTTTGATTACCATACCGCACGCGAATATCCGACTTAAACTCCTTGGCTACATTAACCAGCACCGTCGCCGGACGAGCATGAAGCCCAGTTTTTCCCTGAATCGTCACATCCACAAATTTGGCAAAGTCCGACTCCGCCCTCTCCGAAACCTTCCCATTGGTCGTTCGGTTAGTCAGGCAGGCAATGATGTCCTCCGGATTGGTCGTCTGAGATAAGCGCTGTACAGCCTCCTCATCATCCAGAACATGAGTCAAGTTGGAGAGAATCTCGATATGCTCATCCGACTTAGCCGCAATTCCGACAACCAGATGAACCCGTTCTCCCGGATTCCACTCCACCCCATTAGGAACCTGCACCACCGAGATACCCGTTTCCACAATTAAATCTCGGTCTTTCGACAACCCGTGAGGAATCGCAATTCCATTTCCCAGGTAGGTGTGAGCAACCTTCTCTCGCTCCATCATGCTGGTGATGTATCCCGGCTGCATATTGCCGTTTTCCACCAGTAAGGTGCCTGCTTGACGAATTGCGTCGGCTTTATCGGCAGCTTCCGCCTTGAGTTTGATGCTGCCCCTATTAAGCGTAATCATGTCATTTTAAAACTGGCTTTTTAATGTTTGGCAAGAAGCCCAATTTTTTCGTTGCAATACCCTCTGAACTCCTCATTCACTTAAAAAGTTAATTTGAGGAGTTCTCTGTAATTTGCACTTAATTATTTTGATATTGCAATCATTCGGATTCCTCATTTATCGCTTAACAAGTGAATCAGGGAATCTACCTTTATGAGGATTTTGAAGAGTTATGAAATTGCTATCAAAACCTGTAGGAATCTTTGAAACTCATTGATTGGTGAGTTGCTGGTAAGAAGTACTGCAAATAATAGTTAACATAACACAATAAAGCTTTAAGAGCTTCAATACCAATCTTAGTAAAAACTGCGTTAGACTTACTAAATCTAAGGCTTTTAGCCACTGATTAGATGGGTGGAATCATTAACCACTTAAGATTTGTTCATAAAACGTTTAAAAAATCAATTTTGATTGTTGATGACCTCACCGCTATTTCTGGCGGACTAAACGAGTGAATTTTTTACTAAAAATAGGGAGCAACTGCCATGTTTACTGCAAAGAAAACGGATATTCCTCTTTTAAATCAAGACCTTAAAGAACAGGCGTTTGTCCTTTGGTTTGAGCAGGTAGGAATTGCTGATGTACCACTGGTAGGTGGCAAAAATGCGTCTCTCGGAGAAATGATTCGGCAACTAACTTCTCAAGGCGTGAATGTTCCAACTGGTTTTGCAACCACGGCTTATGCATTTCGTTATTTCATGGAAAAAGCCGGATTGGAAGCTCGCCTGCGCCGATTGTTAGCCGACTTGGATGTGGAGAATATCAATAATCTGCGGGAACGAGGTAGACAGGCACGGACATTGATTTTGGATACGCCCTTTCCGCCGGAGTTAGAAGAGGAAATTATCAATGCTTATGTGCAATTGTCGGAGCGGTATGGGGTAAAGGTGGAGATGTGCGATCGCCTTACCGGAGACGAACGAGAAGCCTGCCTTAGTCGTCACAGTGGGGTAGATGTGGCAGTTCGTTCTAGCGCAACGGCAGAGGATTTGCCGGATGCTAGCTTTGCTGGACAACAAGAAACCTATCTCAACATCAATGGTATTGATGGTGTTCTAGAAGCCTGCCATCAATGCTTCGCATCTCTGTTTACCGATCGCGCCATTTCCTACCGCACGATCAAAAACTTCGATCACTTGGATGTTGCCCTTTCAGTGGGCGTACAGAAGATGGTACGCTCTGACCTTGCTTCTTCTGGGGTCATGTTCTCAATCGACACCGAAACTGGCTTTAAAAATGCTGTTTTAGTTACGGCTGCCTATGGGTTGGGTGAAAGCGTTGTACAGGGTGTGGTCAACCCTGACGAATATATTGTCTTCAAACCCACACTAAAAGAGGGCTTCCGTCCCCTCCTAGAGAAGCGACTGGGTAGCAAAGAAATCAAAATGATCTACGACATCGGTGGCAGCAAGCCGACGACTAACGTGCTTGTCCCCAAATTAGAGCAGGCAAAATATGCCCTTACCGATGGCGAAATCCTCAAGCTTGCAGAGTGGGCGTGCATTATTGAAGACCACTACTCCAACGTTCGGGACACCTACACCCCAATGGATATTGAATGGGCGAAGGATGGGACGACAGGCGAATTATTTGTGGTGCAGGCCCGTCCTGAAACCGTCCATTCTCAAAAAGCGAGTAATGTTCTCAAAATCTACAAGCTTGCTGAAAAACATCCCCCTGAACCCCTTTTGACGGGTCGTGCCGTTGGTGAAATGATTGGGCAGGGTAAAGTGCGGATTATCGTAGACCTCCGCAAACTTGATGAGTTTCAGGAAGGAGAAGTGTTGGTCACAACTCGCACCGACCCCGACTGGGAACCGATTATGAAGAAAGCCAGTGCAGTGATTACCAATCAAGGGGGACGCACCTGCCACGCTGCGATCATTGCACGAGAATTGGGTCTTCCCGCCATTGTGGGTTGCGATCGCGCAACGGATATTCTCAAAGATGATCAGGAAGTCACCGTTTCCTGCGCCGAGGGAGAAGAAGGACACATTTACAATGGTCTGTTGCCCTTTGAAGTGGAAGAACTCGAACTCGGTGCTTTGCCGCAAACCCGCACCAAGGTATTAATGAATGTTGGCAATCCCCAAGAAGCGTTCAGACTCTCGTTTATCCCCAATGATGGGGTAGGCTTGGCACGCACCGAATTTATCATCGCCAATCACATCAAAGTCCATCCTCTCGCACTCCTGCACTTCGACACCTTAAAGGACAAAGCCGCGAAGTGGGAAATCAGTCAGTTGGCGCACCAGTATGAGGAAATGTCCGATTACTTTGTAGATAAGTTGGCATCGGGAATTG
>CBKWLJ010000049.1:0-28981 GCA_966675205.1 uncultured bacterium | reverse complement strand
TGCTCGTTTAGCGTCGTGTAAGCATCACCGAGAAATGCGAGAGCACGCCCTTCTAAAAAGTTATTTTTGATTTGCCGCGCCACAATTAAGCCAGATTGGGCAGATTCGAGAACTTTCTGAGCGTCCCCTAGAGAACTATAAACTCTACTGAGCGTATCTAAAGCAATGGCTTGTGCCCATGAATTTTTAGTCTCGCGTGAGATAGCTAAAGCTTGCTGAGCTAGTTCAAGAGCCTTCTGATTGTCATTCAGGGATGCGTAAGCATCACCGAGAAAAGCCAAAGCGGTTGCTTCACTTTGCCGATCATTCAACTCCCGAGCGATCGCTAAAGCTTGCTGATAGTACTCGACAACCTTAGCGGAGTCTCCCAGTGAGACATAGATCAATCCTAAACGATTCAAAACCTGCCCTTGTCCTTTGCGGTCTTGCATCTCCTGATAGATAGCCAATGCCTGTTGTAAAGACTGTAGTGCCTGCTGTAATTGACTAGCATTTATCTGTTCAATTCCTTGCTTTAACAGGCGTTCTGCCTCCGCTTTTCGGTCTTGATTCGTTTGTAACTGTGCTACAACTTCAGAAGCATTGAGAGGGTTTGCTCTTACACACAGAGCAGAAGCTAAGGTAAGGACTAAGGTGGCAGCCACAAGGCTGAGAGGCTTCAAAGGTTGATGCATCGGGAGAATCCTAACTAAGCACGTACAAAGCAACTAGATTTCTTAGTAAGCCATATTTCTCAGCATTAAAAGCTTATGCAATAAAAAATAAGCAGCCGCCGAATCAATTGCAGCTGTTGTGAGTGCGATAAAGCTAATGGTATGTGGCTCGGAACGTTTCGCGATCGCTTTTCTCCCTAACTCTCCTAATCCTTACCCCGTCTCCTTTTCGCTCGACGCCGTAGTGTCTGTGCCAATACTTCTGCTTCCCGTTCCGCTTTAAATAAGTCTACGGTTCGTGATGTCAGGACAAAGGAACCTGATGGTTTTTGATGAGCATTGGGTACATTCACAGTTTGGTACTCGCAGATATCTGCAACGGCACTGGTGGGTTCCTGAGTTGCCTGAATTGCTCTCCAGTCGCGGTTTACTTCAGATGCGATCGCTTTAAACTCCAACATGGCTTCTTCCAACTCGGCTGATAGCTGATTGATGCGTACAGCTTGAGTCTCCAAACGTTTACAACCCTCAAGGGTTCGTTGCCGCAGTAACGCTAAAGGCGATCGCAACGACGGGAAAGGTGCTGGATGTGTCGGGCGATTGCCACTCCGTACTGGTTTTAGCCTTTTTTTGGGGGAGAAGTGATGCTGCTTGAACTGAATCAACTTAGTCCGAACCAATCGGATTCCTGGGGGCAGTTCTTTCATGTTGAGAAAGCAGGTGACTGACGAATAGAACATTTGTACTATAAAAGCGCAAAAATAGCAAAGGATGGAAAGGGAAAGAGATGTCATGCGATCGCTTTCCCCCTTCCCCCTTTAACCTTTCCCCTTTAACCTTTCCCCCTTCTCCTTTAACCTTTCTCCTTTCCCCCCTTCCCGAAGGAATTGCCTCTGTATCTAGAATTTCCGCAAGACTAAAATAATTGGCAGTGCAGTAGTTCAGGAGTTTATGAAGATGGCGCTTACTCCCTCAACGATGTTGCCCTTAGGTACCCAAGCCCCCGATTTTCAGTTGCCAGATGTTGTTTCTGGTCAAATTATCTCCTTAGATACCTTTGCAGAGAAGAAAGCATTACTGGTAATGTTCATCTGCCGCCACTGTCCCTTTGTCAAGCACGTACAGGGAGAACTAGCGCAGATTGGCAAAGATTATGCAGATTCCGATGTGGGTATAGTTGCGATTAGCGCCAATGATGCTGCCAATTACCCTGATGATGCTCCCGACAAGCTCAAAGAAATAGCGCAGGAACTGGGATTTACGTTTCCTTTGTGCTACGACGAGAGTCAAGCAACGGCCAAAGCTTATACCGCTGCTTGTACTCCAGACTTTTTTCTGTTCGATGCTGAGCGTAAATTAGCCTATCGCGGTCAGTTAGATGATAGCCGACCTAGTACGAATGAACCTGTAACAGGTCAAGATTTACGGGCTGCGATCGATGCTGTACTTACTTCTCAACCCATCAATCCCAATCAAAAACCGAGTATTGGCTGCAATATTAAGTGGAAACCCGGAAATGCGCCCACTTATTGATTGAATTATAAATTGTAAATGATGAATGATGAACGGTAAATGAGAACCACTGTTCATCACTCATTTTTAGTGTTTTATTTTTGAGGAAGTAGCTGCTATGAGTTGCGTACACCAGAGCGCATGAAAATCTTGATTCCTTCAATATCTTGTGACAAGAAAACAAGAAACGGTAACAAGAGAAAACCGAAAAAAACTTTTAGGTTTCCGTTGTTTGTCATTGTGTTCTTGAGCCTAGTGCAGCGCGGCGAAAATAACCCACCCGTCCAAACAGGTGAAAAAGCTTACTGTACAAACTTTTTTTCCTTTTGCCTCCTGCCTTATCTCTTTTGCCTTCTTGCATTAGGGTCTTACTTGAGCGGGTGTAGTAACCAACTCACCAGTACCGAACTAGAGAACTTGCGCCAAGAAGCGATCGCACGCAATCAAGAACTGCTCACACGCCATGGGAAAAAGCCAACTCAACCCAATTGGCAATTTAGGATTCAAGGACAAATCACAAGCGATAAACCGATTTCCTTGAGTTGGTCAAAGCTGGAAACGTTAGCCAAGAAAACCGTGTGGACAACTGACCCACATTATACAAGCGATCGCAAAGCCATGTTCCCGTTTCAGGGCGTCCCCATCTCCACCCTACTCAAAGAATATGGTGTTGCTTCTAATGTCGAGGATGTAACCTTTGTGGCTTATGACGCTTATCGCTCCACTGTCAGTCTTTCCGATTTGCGCCAGTATCCGATTATCCTAGCCTTAAAACGTAATAATCAAAAAATCGCCCGTAGTGATGGTGGTCCTCTTTACTTGGTGTTTCCTCATAGTGAAGTCCCCCAACTCAAGCAAAAATATCCCGATCGCTTCTGGGCATTTTACGTTACCGATATGATCGTTGGCACTGAGCCAATCAAACTCCAAGTAGGACAACAAATCCTTGATGCTACCGCCCTTAATAAATTGCCAGCCATTACCATTGAAGAAACCGTTGGCTATCGCCTGGGTTGGCCTGTGGGTAAAGTTAAGCTATATGGGGTGCGCTTGAGAGATGTTCTTACCGCCGCCGGAGTGCAACTTGCTCAGGACAGTGCCATCATCGTTCGAGGAAAATCACCGATTTACCATGACTCCGCTAATCCCATTCGTATTGAGTCAGTCGATGTCAAGCGATGTGATATTGTACTTGCCACTCACTGGGGTGATGAGCGAAAGCCTATTCCAGCAAAAATGGGAGGACCCTTGACTCTCGCCTTTACTTCTGAGTGTCAAACTCCGTCCGACGAGCGACGCTGGGTTACGTTCGTAGAGAAGCTTGAGGTTAGAAAATAAGCAAGGAGTGATTAGGTAATGAGGCATGGGTAATGGGAAATTCTAAACTTACACCTGACCAATTACTCATTACCAGGCATTTCCTCAAAACCCTGATGAAACTGGTTTGGTTCCGCTCAATCCGCACCCAGATTATGGCTGCCACCACGTTGTTAATTGTGGTGATTGTTAGTGTCGTCGTGTGGAGTTGGGCTACCAATGAGAGTGCAGCTTACCGCTCCTCACAACACCAGCAAGCTCAAACTCTTGCCGTTGCCTTATCCAATGCTTGGACAAACGAACTAGAAAACCAAAATTGGAGTCAAATTCGCTTAGGGTTAAACTTACTCCTAGAAGGCAACCCATCATTTGTCTACGTTCTCGTTTCAGACGCTCGGTTATTTAATCAAATTGTTGCTGCTGCACCCGATGATTTTCAAGAACAGTTCTTTCCTGATGTCGTTTCAGCGCATGTTACAGAATCAGCCTGGAAAGTATATGGCGGAACTAACCTAGAGGAAACATACCTTCTGCGAAACGTTGAGTTTCCTAAAGGTCAAGTGCGAGGGCGTCGGGGTGAACCCATGATTGAAGTTGCCGCAGATATGCGGAATTCATCAGGTGAACGTGTAGGGACTCTGCGAATTGGTATTTCCCTGCAAGAAGTTAACCGCGCTGTTAGAAAAGCTATCTACAACGCCTTAATGGTTGGAGCATTAGGATGGGGTGTTGGTCTGGCAGGAGCCTACACCTTAGCGTGGCAGTTGAGTAACCCAGTGCGACGCCTAAAAATCAGTGCCATTAAGATTGCTGCTGGTGATTTGCACCATCGCGCTGATATCCATCGTGCTGACGAACTTGGAGCCTTGGCAGTAGCGTTTAATGAAATGTCTTCTAACCTTCAAGCATCCTTTAGCCGACTTCAGAAAATGCTGGAGTCTTTTGAGCGATTTGTACCGGAGAAATTTCTGCACGTTATTGCTAACGATGGGATTGAAAACATCCAAGTAGGTGTCGCTTCGACTCGCCAAATTACAATTTTGTTTGCCGATATTCGTGGCTATACCTCCATGTCGGAGCAGATGAGTCCATTAGAAACTTTTGCCTTATTAAATGATTACCTCGCCTGTATGGGACAAGTGATTAGCGATGAGGGAGGGTTTATCGACAAGTATATTGGCGATGCAATTATGGCTTTGTTTGAGGATGAAACGACTGGTTGCGCTCTAAATGCAGCATTGGCTATGCAGCAGGCACTCCAAGCATTTAATCAAGAACGTCTGCGTAAACAACAGCCCACAATTCAAATTGGTATTGGAATTCACCGAGGAGATGTAGTGATGGGAACTATTGGGTTTACATCACGGATTGAATCGACGGTTATCGGAGATGCGGTGAATGTGGCAGCACGAGTGGAAGGACTCACTCGTAAATATAATTGTCCTATTTTAGTGACTGAATCCGTTGTCACCACACTTCGCTATCCAGAGATGTTTAATCTACGCTTGGTAGATGATTCTGTAAAGGTCAAGGGCAAAAGTGAGCCAGTGGCGATTTATGAATTGGTGTGGGAAATGAGTCAAGCCAGTTCGCCGTGAGAGCTCGGCGCGGATGAGGCGTGGGTGATAACGTAGCAAGCTCAGAATCCGAGCAAATTTAATTTGTTGGAACAGACTCCCATCAGTCGTCAGCGGTTTCTTGCTGGTATTTGTTTTCATAAGAAACTATCCCTCACTGAGTTTGTTCTAATGACAAACAATCATGAGTTAGTTTGTTCGATGAGCAAACAATCTAAGGTGGAATTGTAGCGTTAATGAGGTCTTAATTATGCGGACCTTCCAACAGCAACGTAATTACGAAAAGCTTGAACAACTTCCTCCCCAGGTGGGTGAGTTAGCTCGCTTACAGCTATGGTGGCTCAGGCAGGCTTTTTTAGATTACTGGTATTCACCCTCTGGAGAACCTCAAGTCCGGCAAAAAACTGATCGCTTTGGCAAAGAGTACTGGCGGGTTTACGACCCGGTGAGCGATCGCACTGTTCGCTTCGATGAGCAGCAAGACGTGATGATCTGGCTGGATGAACGGCACTATCGGAAATTGCAACCTAATCTCTGAAACATCGGTTCATCAGCCCACACAGTAAGGGATGTTATCGAGAGTGTCAAAACTGGATTCAGCTAAGTCAAGTTTATCCCCCCATCATCTCAACCCCTACTGCACTTAACTTATCCCTCATTTGTCACACCAACAAGGATAGGAGTTCTCAATTCAACCACTACACCAATAGACAAATAAACGGTTTCATCTTTTGAAGGAGATATCCATGAAACGCATCAAGAATATAGCAGTTTCTCTGTTTTCACATACTCTCACAGGCCAGCTACAGCAATACTCCCAAGCGGCGAAGAACATGGGTCGCGTACTACTAGTAGCTTCCAGTAGCAACACACTGCAATTGAAAGACAACCGAGTCGTTCCAACGGGCTACTCCTTGAATGAACTCGCTGTGCCAGCCCAGTACTTACTCGAAGTCGGTTACGAAGTCGTCGTTGCAACCCCTAGCGGAAAGAAACCAGCCGTGGATGCACATTCCAACGACGTATATTTCTTCGATAATGACCAAGCCGCTTTGCAACACGCACTCACTTTTGTTGATACTTACCCCAGTATGCAGAACCCCAAGACGTTGAATGCAGTGGTGTCCGAAGGGCTTGATCGCTATGTCGGCGTCTACGTTCCCGGTGGTCATGCACCGATGATCGACCTGATGCAAGACCCTGATCTCGGACAGGTGCTACAGTATTTTCACCAGACATCCAAGCCGACTGCTTTCTTGTCTCATGGGTCGGTTGCGATGTTGGCTGCTTTACCTAATGCCGCTGCTTACCAGAAAGCGCTGATCAATGGCGATCGCGAGGCAAAGAAAGTTAATGCTGCCGATTGGCAATATGCTGACTACCGCATGACAACCTTCTCCAATGAAGAAGAGCATTGGATTGAGAGGGAACTCCTCAACGGGGAGGTGCCGTTTTATGTTGCCGATGCCCTCAAGAGTGCGGGCGGTCGGGTCGAGTATGGGTCGAACGACCAGAGCTTTATTGTGCATGATAGAGAGTTAATTACTGGTCAGAATCCCTCTTCTGATCGCGCGATTGCACAAGAGTTCGTTGAGGCTCTCGACGAGGCACGAGTCCTCCCAACTTGGGTAAGAAAATATTGCTCGGGGAGTACTTAATGCTAATTTCCCAATAGGCTCAGGCTTCTGTGTAGTCTCAAATAATACTACTGATTGTCATTTGATATCCAATGAGGAGGTGACAATAATGCTCAAGACTCTTGATTACGCGATCGCTGTAGCAATGTTCTAAGTTCTCAACAAGGTGCAGGCTCAGTAATCTGCCACAGGGATGCCGAACTCCACGGCATCCCTTTCGCCTTCCTTGGTCAAAGATTGAGTCGAAAAGATGAAATGTGCGTGCATTAGCTTGTTATAGTTCCTAATTTAACGGAAAAATACGGCAATTAGTTATAAAAGTTACCGGGTGAACTACTATATCCTCTATCCCGTTGCTGAAAGCATCTGGGACTACTTTTGTGATGATCAGGGTAGCAATTTCACTAATACCAGGTTGCATTCATACGTAGCATATTCATTTTCTGGAGCGTCCGGAGCGTCCCCGAGTCTGGAGCGTCAGTCTCAACTATTATCTTTGAACGCAACTCGGTATAACTAGGAGAGTTTCTTGTGTATCGGGAGAAGATACAGTTATTTTTGATACCTATCTAGGCTCTACCCCAAAATGAATAGACTTGGGACAGCGTTCCCTGCAGCCATCACAGCATTTGTGGCGACTAATATAGATGACATCATTGTCCTGCTGTTATTTTTCGCCCAAGTCAATACTATCTTCCGCCGCCGTCATATCGTAGTTGGTCAGTATTTGGGTTTTGCACTCTTGATTATTGCTAGCTTACCGGGATTCTTGGGTGGCTTAGTAGTGCCGCGTGAGTGGATTGGATTGCTCGGACTTCTCCCCATCGCCATTGGACTTAAACAACTGATGAATCTGCAAAAAGAGTTAACTCAAGTGCAGACAGTTGGGAGCGAGTTTGAGCAGTCCTCACCCAATGATTCAGCTATCTCTTTTCTCTCTAGTATCCTCAATCCCCAAACCTATAAAGTCGCAGCGGTAACGGTGGCTAATGGAGGGGACAATATCAGCATCTACATCCCGCTCTTTGCTGGGAATGACATGATCAGTTTGGGTGTAATTCTCGGTGTATTTTTTTTCATGGTCGGTGTTTGGTGTGCGATCGCTTACGCCTTAACCCGTCAACCAACCATTGCTCGTATTTTAAGTCGATACGGTCATGCGGTTGTCCCTTTTGTGTTAATTGGCTTAGGCGTGTTCATTTTGTATGAAAGAGAGACATTTAGTTTACTTGCATGGAGAAGAGGCTAAGGCTAATACCAAGTTGCGCTCGAACTAGTGCAGCACGGTGAAAATAGCCCACCTATTTAAAAAGGTTAAAAAGCTTACAATACAAGTAATATAGCTATCGCCATAAAGGTTAGGACTTTCTTTCATAGCTGAAACAACCACGTACCAGTAATAAAAAGCCCTTTGCCCTATGCCTTCTGCCTTGTGCTATATCTCTTGAAGCCTTCTGCTCTGGAGCCCTCTACCTTCTGCCTTATTTTCTAGATCAAGTCTGGGAGTACGTCGCTTACCAAGGATTACCAATCAAGGTGAAAGCACTCCAATAATAAGGATGGGTTAAAGTTCGATTTCCTATACGGGTAATTGAGGAGGGTAAAGGGAAACTATCATTACTTGTAATCAGTTTTCCGTCGTGAAAGCGCACTTCCCCTTTAAGCATTGCCACTTGCGCTTTTCTTAAAGCCTCAGCTTTGATCGGAGCTTGTTTCAATTGTTCGTAAAACTGTGTCATTAACCCCAATGTGCCTTCATCGCTGACATACCATAAACTGCCCAAAACCGTTTTGACTCCAGACTGGGCGGCTATTCCTGCAAATCCTAATTCGATATCATCATCTCCTAAAGCCGTGCGACAGGCACTCAAGACGAGAAGTTCTACAGGGGGTTTATTTAACTTGAGTTGCCGCAGTTCATCAAGTTGCAATTTGTTGTCCCAAAATTGGATGTAAGAACGACTGGGTTTACTGAGTTGATATTCTGCATGGGTGGCTAAATGGATAATGCGATAGGGCACTTGTTGACGAGCGGATTTAAGATTAGATAAGGTAAAGGCTTCATTAAGATAAGACTGACCTTGCCACAATTGACCTGTAATCACCGATAATTCCACAGGTACGGCAGGTAAGACTTTGTGGTCAGTAAATTCGGAAGCTCCCATCGCTAAAACCGAGGCATTTCTCACATCAACATAGCGGGTATCTGTGAGCGAAAGACTGGGCATTAAGCCAACACTATATTTTTCGACAATGAATTGTTTGCGATCGTGAAGTGCGGCTAGGGGAATACTACGTAATCCATTATCCATAATGTAAGTTAAATTCTGAATTCCCCGTTGCTTTAAGTCTTGTTCTAAAGGTGTTGTTAGCCAACGATACATTTGTTGGGCGGGAGCAAAAAAGCCAGAATCATTGTTGCGATCGCTTACTTGGCGACGTAACTCCTGCGCCACTTTCACGGCTTCAGCTCTAGTTGCATTCACGGAGCGACGAATAGGACTCCCCTCAGCTGTGATTAAAATTAATTCCAAGCGATCATTGGGATTGGGACTTAGAGAACGTAACAGCGTCGATTGAATTCCTAGTTCCCTACTTTCGGAAACAGCAGTAGGAACTGGAGTAATCGTCGCGGGAACAAACACGGCATAGATAATGGCTGGTTTGATGCCAGTAGCACTTTCCATACGCCGTAAAATATTACGCGCTTCGAGAAGGGTGATAGGCTGTGTTTCACCGAGTCCAAGACCTTGGATAAAATCTTGACTTAATAAAGCATCAATAGGTAAATTCTCTAAGTTTTTGTTTTGAAGTGATGGGAGTTTCTCTTGCGTCTGTTGAGATTCACTCAACTCTAAAGAAGGAGTAGGTTGCCCTGGTGGAGTCGTAGGAGGAGGAGTAGATGTAGTGGGTGGGGAGAGAACTAAATCAGGTGGGGATGTAATTAAAACTGATGGAGGAGTCGCAGGAATCGGTAGCGGTGTAATCGGAGTTGGTAAGGGTGTAGCTGAAGAGATTTGAGCGGATTTGTCAACGCTAATAATCTGGATATTGCCTTCGATTTGAGTGAACAAAAAGCTTTCTATAGGAGCGATCGCAAATTGACCACTAGTAATGGCTCCTGCTGTACCATTTTTGTCAGCATTCCCCACGACAAAGGGAATCGCTCCGTTGCCTCCGTGCCTGATGGTAATGTCCCCGCCACGATTGTTACCGATTGTGGAAATACTCACCGATTCGCCATTAGCCGCAGTAAAGGTGTCGGTAGCTCGGAAAAATTTCTGGCTAGATATCTCTACACTACCGCCTTGAGTTCCTCCTTGGGCATTAATGGAACTAACTTGAATATTACCGGAAGAGTCAACGGTAACATTACCACCTCGCCCAAAAGCACCACTCGAGTTAATTTGTCCCGTGAGAATTTTCGGAGCTTCAAGGGTAATATTTCCACCATTCGTTGCTCCCGATGCATTCAAGTTTCCTGTAGTGATTGCTCGTTTATCACTGGTAAGAGCGATATTACCTCCATTTGTTGCTCCTGATGCATCTAGGTTTCCGGTGGTAATTGCGCCGATATTGCTATTGAGGGTAATATTTCCACCCTTGTTTGTTGTCGAATTCGCATTTAGTATTCCTGCCGTTGTATCAATATTACCCTGAAGGCTCGTTAGTGTTATATTGCGACCAGAATTGATAATATCACCTGTGGTAATGCCTTGGTTGGCTAATAAAGTAATCGTTGCATTATTAGTCCCCGTTAAAGTAAAGCCTGCTGTATTAATCGAGCCTTCACCTACAGGAGAACGCAAAACAACGGGGTCACTAAATGTTGTATTCCCTGCTAGGGTAATAACACCACTCCCTGTGGCACTGCCAATCTTGATGCAACTAAACCCAGGCTGCAAAGTAGCAAGATCGCTTGCTAGCAAATCCAAGCTATCCGAACCATTCCCGACTGTACCTCCCAGTACAATTTTTTGAGAGGGAGTAAAGGGCTGAAGATTTAAATGACCTGTTCCCGAAACGGTTTGGGAAAAGTCAATTCCGTTTGCTGTTAGGGTAAGATTGTTCGCACCTGCTGCTAGGGTATTGCTAAATTTAATAAAAATTGGAGCGGTAATGTTTGTATTGCCAATGAGATTGACGGGGTTTTTGAAGTTGTAAGCTCTGGAAAAGGTATAGTTACCTGCCAGTTGAATCGTTCCCGTGCCATTGAGCGTTAAATTATTTAAGGGGACGCTGTCACCAATTCCATTAAAGGTTAAGGTTCCCGTTCCTGAATTCACGATTAAGTTTTGTGTTTCTGGCGTAGTTCCATCTAATAGGTTATTGAAGGTAATGTTACCGCTAGTTGTCTGCCCTGTTGTTGTGATGGTAACGGTAGGCTGCTCGACTTTAACATTTCCTGTTAAGTTGACATTGCCTGCACTTTGATTCGTGCTTGAAGTATTAATTTCACGTCCACTAAAGGTGATATTACCATTACCAGCTTTTAGGATAACGTTAGCGCCATTGCCGCTTGTACCCAAGGTGGATCGGGAACTGGCATTGATGCCATCTCTGCCACTGATGCTAATTTCACGCCCTGCATTAAGAGCGATCGCACCTGCATTTCCTGCATTACCCGATAGTGCTCCTCCACGAGATTGAGCGTCAATTCCTTCTAAAGAAGTATTGACATGGATGCTGCCCTTGCGAGCATTAACGGTCAGATTTCCGGCATTGCCAGCATTACCATTTAATGTATTTACAATTGCAGGCAAAAAGAGCAACCCTGTTGTGATGTCGCCCTCGGTTGTTGTCAGGCTAATATTCCCTGCATTGCCCGTATTCAGGCCAGTCCCATTAATTTGAGAGCGGGTATCGACAAGATCAATAGCAATACCCTTGCCCGCATTCAGAATAACGTTTCCCCCATTACCAGCAGAAGCACTAGAATTTCTAGGGGTTTGCGAGTCGGCTTCGATTGAATTCGTAATCTCGATCGCACCAGCAGCATTCACGGTAATATTACCGCCATTCCCAGAAATACCACTGCCCCGTTCAATGTCAGACTTGAGACTAACAGCGCTAACATTACCCTGGGTAGCCGTGAGTGTAATATCACCCCCAGAAATGCCTCCATCAGCAACCGTTCCGGTGTTAATCGTTCCTAGTGTGATACTTGCCCCTGAAATTTCAATAGTTCGTCCTGCGGCTGTGATCGATTGGGTTTGATCCATGGAAAACGACCCTACCCCATTGTTATCCGCATCCGCCTTAAAGGTAATCGAACCACCAGGACTAGCAAAATTCAGGGAAATACCGGGTGCGATCGCAATATTATTCGTTGCTTCTAAAATAATATTTCCTATTTGGTTTTCGAGGACACTACGAGAGAGAGTAAAGTCCACCGCACCCCCATCTTCAGCAAAGATTGCCCCAGCAGGGTCATTGACATTGGGAGTATTACCGTTTAGTTGATTATCATTTGGGCCTGAAGTTGCGATCGTAATGTTCCTCGGATCGAACAGAATCGTGCCATTCATCCCCTGACTTGCACCCACATTTACCACGCCTTGAAATGCCAAGTCTGCCTTACTTGATATTTCAACAAAGCCCCCATTGCCGGAATTCAAACCCCCACGAGCACTCACTTCACCCCAAAAACCCGTAACTTGGTTTGCCCAAACAATGACACGGCCTCCATTACCATTGAGTAAAGCATCAGCATTAATGACTGAATCTAAGCTGACAAAGGTGCGAGAGGCATTGGGTATAGTACCCAACCCCTGAAAATCTCCCCCAATCTTCACGGTACCGCCGCCATTAGCACCAGAGGCGTTAATATTAGCCTGAATCAGTCCCACTTTATCGCCTAAAACATTGACTGTGCCGCCAATTCCTTGAGCAGAATTGCTATTAGCCAAGGGGGATGAAACATCAAGAGTACCAGAGACGATGCTAGTTCCGGCATCTATGGGGATAGTCACAGGAGAACCTGGCAATTGCACAGCACCCGTTGGGGAAATTACTAATCCCGTTTCTATCTTTCCTGCCGTTCCTGTCAATAATGTTGGTAAATCTAAAGGAGTAATTGGGACGAATAGCCCCTCATTATTCCTTGGTGCTTCAATCTCCAAACTGAGTAAGTGTCCGGTTTGGCTAATTTTCACCCGATTTTCGCCCGGTACAGCAGCTAGGGTAATCGTCCCGGAGGATGCCTGTATTTTTCCCGTATTGACAACACGACCCCCTAACAAGGTAATGTTTTGTTCGGGTGAAACGGTTAACTGACCCCTATTTACAATACTTCCCGGTTGAGCCACATTAAAGGCAAACTGAGTTGGGATACCGATTAAGTTTTGATAGTCATTTGTGCCAAAGGCATTAAACCAATGATTTGTGTCGAAGCCGATTCCAGTAGCCGTTGTAGCGGTGAAGGATGCGGGTACATTCAGTCTGGCATTTTGACCAAACACCATGCCGGCTGGGTTCATCAGAAATAAGTTGGAGTTGCCTCCAGTCACTTGAATGAGGCCATCAATGAGGGAGGGATTGCCACCTGTGACTCGCCCTAAAATATTGCGAATGGAAGGATTGCTTAAAAAGTTGGCAATTTGATCGGCTTGCAGTCCAAAATCTTGGAAACTATGGAAGAGATTGGCACCATCTCTAGAAAGGGAGCCACCTTGAATGTTAAATTGATTACCGTTAGCATTGACAACTGTATCCGTACCATCCACAGTAGGTGCGATTGCTTGGGCATAGAGTGGCTGGTGAGATATGGCAGTGCATAAGCCGAGTAGTGCAAGTGTTAGGCTGATTAGTCTCATGCTCGTTATCGCCTCACCCAAATTCTAGAGAAGTAGCGACACTCAGCGTTCGGCCCCCTGATCATTCACTCGAAATTACGGCAAAAGGCTTGCCAAGAAGAATTTACACTAATCACGCTAAAAGTCTATGCCCTATTGGACAGATAAGGGAGTCATCTCAACTTAGTCAGAGTAGTCGTCCCCACTGTTTGCATTGAGGAGGATAGGAGATAGGGAAAAGTTTGACGCAGAGTGACTCAACTGATTTGAGCGCGAAACAAATTAATGCAGACATTTGGTTATGTAGCGAATGGCTTCTTGTTAGTAGTCGCTCATGAACCTCGTACACCAAGACGCATGAAAATCTTTCTCCCCCGCTCCCTTGCTCCCTCGCACCTCCGCCTCACTAGAACAACACCACACTCAACAAACGTCCCAACGCCAGCCCTGACAAACAAGTGACAGCCATAATTAAAAACGTGTGAAACTTAGAGAACGACTCTAGTAATTCCTTCCTTGCTTTAGACACCGCTGCCGCTAACAGCCCTGCTACAGCCCCAGCTACAGCCCAAACCCAAACAGGTGAACCCACGAAAATTCCCAAGCCAAACCCAGCCACTATCCACCCCACAGCTCCGACAAAAACTCCAGCCACAGCCTCAAATAAAAACCAAGCCCAAGCCCAAGCCCAAGCCCAAGTAATCACCCCAGCCAGCCTCATAAAGTCTTGCTCTTGCATCAACAAAGCTATACGTTCAGCCACTGCTCCAAATACAAACCAGGTTACAGCCCCAGTGAGAGCAAAAACCACTTCAGTGAGTAAGCCTCCCAACCTTCCTCTTGGCATGGCAATGGTTATACGTCTAGCTACAGCCCAAAGCACAAACCACGCTAAAGTTCCAGCCACAGCCCCAGCGATAGCCCAAGCCCCAACTCCTGCCAAAGCCAGCATCGCCACCCAAGCAACTGGAATCAGCACAACCCAAGCCTCAACCCAAACCAATGGCACAAGCCTTGCCCAAGCCCCAACCCAAGCCTCGGCTAAAGCAAACGCCACAGCAAACGCCACAGCCCACAATGGGGTATTCACCAGAAAGAAGCCTGCTACCGTGTACCCAAAGAAGCTAGATATCAGTTCACTCTCAGGAATCTTTCTATTTTTCATAGTGGGCAGCCTTGACTATTTCCATATCCAAAATAAAGCTTGCTGCCCAAAATTAGTGGTTATCCCAATCATTAAAAAGCAAGATAAGCCAATAAAACGTTAGAAAGTTCTGTATTCAATCACCTGTATTTTTTGTAGAAAAAAAACTCCAAATACTATCAAACGCTAAAAACAGTCTCGATTCGAGACTTCTCCATCCGGCATCGTTGTTTTGCAAATCAGGACATTCCTTAAGTTGGCTCCATTCAGGTTTGCACTCCTTAAATTTGCACCAAACAGATTGGCATTTCTGAGGTTGGCATAAATTAGATTAGCTCCACTCAAGTCGGCCCCACTCAGGTTTGCACTCCTTAAATTTGCACCAAACAGATTGGCATCTTTCAAAAAGGCATGATACAAGTCAGCTTGTTTGAGGCACGCATCACACAGGAAGGCATTATATAAGTCAGCAAATTCTAAAAGTGCACCACTGAGGTTGGCATGATACAAGTCAGCACCACTGAAAATCGCCCCACTTAAAACCGCACCACTTAAAACTGCACCACTCAATTTAGCTTCCCGCAGGTGCGCTCGACTTAGAAAAGTATGATTTAGAAGTGCACCTCTTAGGTTAGCCCGATTCAGAGTTGCTCGACTTAGAACCGCTCGGTTCAGATTAGCGCCACTTAAGTTAGCATCACTCAAATCAACACGAGTCAGTTTAGCATCAAACAGAGCGGCTCCCCTCAGATCAGCCCCTCTCAAATCCATACCACTGAGGTTAGTCCCTTCTAGGTTGGGAACATCAAAACATCTTTCTGTTGTTGCATAACGCTCCAAAAGCTCGCTAGCCTTCATAAGTGTTTTTTGCCAAGTTGGTTAACTCAATTGTCCCAAACCAAGCCCCAGCACTTGCACAGGTGTACTTGGAGGCATTGCTCGTTAGCATCCAATCTCGCTGACTACAGTCACGGGATGCTGGCATTATAGAGGGCGATCGCTACTGACCAATGTCTTTTTACTTGAAATTAATTAACAGCATGGTTTTGTATTTAGGTTTACAGTTCCTCCAATTGGGCATTCTAGGGGTTCAAAAATATCAAGGGTTACAGGAAAAATCAATAAACTATCTTAAGATAGAAAATTCAGCAAGCATCATTTCTTTCAATGAAGTTTTCATGAATATTTGGGGTCTTTGTCAGGGAAAAGGGTGAAAATTGGAAATTATGGGTATTTTTATAAAAGTTATGAATTATACTATTAGCAATTTTGACAAACTTGTTGAGGCCATGGAGCAGCACTTGCTATTAGTTGGTGTGCCGCTTGCTATTGGCTTAGGATTAGGATTACCTTTGGGCTTTCTCAGTTCGCGATCGCAAATAGCCTCCACAATATTAATGAATAGCTTTAATACCTTACGTGTCATTCCCAGCTTAGCCGTTTTATTTGTCGCCATTCCTTTTTTTGGACTCACCTTTACGTCAGCAGCGATCGCACTTACTCTTTTAGTTATGCCCCCAATTTTGATCAGCACTGATGTTGCTTTTCGTAGCATCAATCCAGCAATTCGTGAGGTAGCCAAAGGCATGGGAATGGCACCTCAGCAAATCTTGCAACAAGTTGAAATTCCCCTAGCACTACCTGTCATCATCGCTGGCATTAAAACAGCAACAGTAGAAGTAATTGCCAGTGCTACCCTTGCTGCCTTTATTGGTGCTGGAGGGTTAGGCAGCTTTATCGTACTCGGCTTTTCGCTCTATGACAATGCCATTCTCCTAGTTGGGGCAATACCGGTTGCCCTGTTTGCATTGGTGGCTGAGGTAAGTTTAACCGCTCTACAACGATATCTGGAACCCCCAACGGCTAGAAGTTAAGCAATGAGGAGCCTAGCCACCTAGTGCAAGAAGGCAAAAGAGATCAGGCTCCGAGGCAAAAGGGATATTGTTTGTACAGTAAGCTTCTTAATCTTTTTGGACTGGTGCTTTGGGTAGAAGTCGTTAGAGGAAGTTTTTTCTATGTTTAATTTAAAACTATCTCTCTCATCGCTCAACATGGAAATTGAACTCAGCGAATACATTACCTTCTGCCTGATGGTTATAGCGCTATTAGGCATAGCTCTTTCCGAATGTTTGCTTTTTTTTAGCTAAAACCTTATTACTCTTTCATTTTCTTAAATTCCTATTGTTTTCAGGAAATTCAACTAAAAGTTCCGGAATATAAGACCAATTTCCTCAACTTAATTATTGAAACGGAGGAAAATCTAGGGGCAATTCATGGACTCAAGCGTGGCGAATTTTTCGGGCTGGACTAAACAACCACTCTAATCCCAGTAGGATACCATTGAGCGCAAACGCTAAGACGGCTACGACAATGGCACCCGCCCAAATTTTATCGTTACGAGCTTGAGAAACCCCATCAAACAGCAGTACTCCCAGTCCCCCCGCACCGAACTTAGCGCCAATAGTAGCGATCGCAATTGCTACAATAGTTGCCAAACGCACACCGACTAAACAAATCGGTAAAATCAACGGCAAGAGTACCTGCCACCAGCGTTGCCAAAGATTCATCCCCATACCCCGTGCGGCTTCGAGAATTGCGGGTTCAATGGACTGTAGCCCTACAGAGAAATTTCGCACCAAAATCACTTGGGTATATAGAATCATCGCCACTACCACAGACTGACGATTTAGACCAAAAACTGGCACTAGCAGGATAATCAACGCCAAACTCGGTATAGTATACAGCGTTCCCAAACACCCCAGAACAGGGACATTTAACCAACGGACGTAATTTACCAGCCAAGCTAGCGGGAGGGCAATGGCAACAGCGATGAGTACAGCTAAACCTGTCATTTGTAGGTGTTCTAACAACAAACTGAAAGCGATTTCGGGATTTTTAATCAGGTAGTTCATGCTAATACAAACAGGTGGGATTTTTCTTTGATCAAAGAACACATAAGCTAAGCGATTACCGGACATTGAGGGTGTTTGTCACGAATCTGACTGGATGGTTCATGCAATCTTTAAGATTTTGAAGTCTCAACACCAGTTTTCAGGCGATCGCAACTTCTTCAAAATTAACCTTCGAGTGGATGTCTGCATTTTAAGCAGGATATAACTAAGAGAAATACCCATGTTAAATCAGCGTCATATCTCTCGGTAACTTTCCAGGGGCTACAACTATAGGTGCATTCAACATTAGATACTGCAATGATTTAATCATCGAGACTTGGACGCACAGAAAATGGTAGCAGTGTAGGAAATTACAAATGGCAAAGATAGCACTCCTGATTGGGGTCAGTGAGTATGGACCTGGTTTGCATCCGCTCCCTGACACGATAAGAGCTGTCGAAGCAGTGCAGCAAGTTTTGCAGCTTCCAGAAAAAGGCGGTTTTGACGAAGTCAAACAGCTATTGAATCCTAACCCTCCAGTAATGCGGGAGGCGATTGAAACCCTATTTTCAGGTCGTACTATTGATGATTTAGTACTGCTATTTTTTTGCGGTCATATTATTCGGGATAAAAGTGGTCAGCTCTACTTGACAACATCTATCGCTTGCAACAGCTCTAAAGTTGAACTCATTAGAGTAAGTGCTATTACTGCCAGCTTTGTCCGCGAACTCATGAATAACAGCCCCTGCCAGAATCAGGTTGTCATTCTAGATAGTTGCTTAAATCAGGTATCTGATGGAGAAATAAAAATAGACAATGATGATTCTTTAGAGATTGAAACCCAACTAGGCGGTAAAGAGCGAGCCATTCTCACCTCGTTTACCTTTATCCCAAAGGCTTCCAAACGAGAGGGGTTTGACCACTCCATTTATACCCATTACTTAGTTGAGGGCATTGGCACAGGAGCTGCGGATTTAAATCGTGACGGTTGGATTTCACTAGATGAGTTACATAAGTACGCTAGCCATAAAGTTGAAGTAGCTGCACCAGCCGTAAAGCCAAAGTTTTATCCCGGTACTAAAGGAGATCAGATTTCGTTATTTGCTGCACCTCTTGAAGATGTAACACTGAAGTATCGCCAAGCCGTCGAATACCACGTCACGAAGGGAGAACTGTCTCCAGAGAGTCGCGCTAGTTTGAACAACTTTTCCACAACCTTGCAGCTTACCGCTGAAGATTGCAGCCTGATTGAAGCTGAAGCCCTAAAACCTTATCAACAGTATCAGGAAAAATTACAGCAATATAAACAGGAATTGGCGAAAGTCATTAGCAAGGATTATCCGCTAGACACTCAACAACGAGATGAATTCAAGGAGCTGCAACAGTTTCTAGGGCTTAGAGACGAAGATGTCACACCGATTGAAGAACGAATGACTTTGCAGCTAGCCAATCTCTCCGAATCCGATAGCGATACGGAGGCGCAAGCTCAATCACCAACTGACAGCGAAGCCAACGCAGAGCTTTCAGAACCTAGTCAACTACCGACTGAGTCTGCACTAAACCCCCCAGCGCAACGCCCTAGCTCTACTCCTGCCTCAAAAGAGGAGGTGAATGGACAAGTACCAGCACAGCACAAAAGCCCAGCCAATACCAAGGACTTAACACCAGAAACGCCACTGCCAGGTTTTATCCCGCAGCCCTCTGTGCAGTTAATTTATCCTACTCCTACCTCAGACAATCCAGTCAATCAGATAGCACAGAATAACAAAAGCCCAGCCAATACCGAGGACTTAACACCAGAAACGCCACTGCCAGGTTTTATCCCGCAGCCCTCTGTACAGTCAATCCATCTTACCCCTGCCTCAGAAAATCAGGTTAATGAAATTGCCCAATCAAAGAGCCAAAATGCAGCAAGTTTAGAACCGCCAACGCCTAAGATACAGCAGTCAAAACCTACCACCAAAGCCTCTGGGCAACCCAGTACTCCAGTTCCTCCAGTGGCTTTATCCGCGAACTTAGCAGGTTCACAAAGTAACTCTGCTTCTGTTTCAACATTTCCTAAGAAATTACTGCTTCTACTGGGAATAGGAGGAACCCTAACGACTTTGGTTTTAGCCATGAGCATTTCTGCTCGTAAGCCCACAACTTCTCCCATAACTCCAACGTCAACGGATCAAAAAACAGCGTCCAGTTCTGACAATCCACCTAGCTCTAGTCCCACTGCATCCCCAGCAAGTAAAGAGTGTTCCATTTTTGTGAATGGCAACCTTCGCTCTGAGCCGACTACATTTCGGGAGAATATAGTCGAATCTTTAAAAACGTCGCTTCCTGTGACGGCAAAGCGAACAGAAAGTGGCTGGACAGAAGTTAAACTCCCGAATGGAAAATTAGCTTGGGCATATCCGGCAATTATATCCAGCGAGAGTGAGCAAGAAATGGAGGCTTGTTTGGCTAAAAAGGGAATCAAGATTAAAACGATTAAGGATATGCTACCTCCTTCTTCACGATAAAGATTAGGTAGCCAGATTCAATCCAAAATCTAAAATTCTTCAAGTTAGGGTTTCGTAACAATTAACTCAACCACTGAGCAAATTCTGTGGGGAAGCGATCGCACAAAATTGCTTCCCGAATTCGTTGAGTGAAGCGAATGAGTTCTGTGACGTTGTGCAAGGAAATCAACATAATGCCCAGAACTTCCTTGGTTCGCACTAAATGATTGAGGTAAGCGCGGCTAAAGTTCTGACAACAGTAGCAAGGGCAAGTAGCATCTAACGGAGTGAAGTCTTCCCGAAATCGAGCATTTTTCAAATTCCAGCGTTCTCCCTGCACTAAAGCCGCACCATGACGCCCTAAGCGGGTAGGAATGACGCAATCAAATACATCGATGCCGGCTGCGATCGCTCGTGCCATTTCTCGATATGTCCCCACTCCCATTAGATAACGCAGCTTATCGGCGGGTAAGTAAGGCGCGGTGGCTTCAACCACTTGGTGGATCAGTTCGGCGGGTTCTCCGACACTGACACCCCCTATGGCATAACCGGGTAAATCGAGTGACACCAAAGCTTTAGCTGCCTCACGGCGCAAATCGGGATAAACGCCGCCTTGAACAATGCCAAACAGTGCTTGCTCTTGAGGGCGAGCATGGGCTTCAATACAGCGTTTGAGCCAGCGGTAAGTACGCTCAACAGCCGCTTCAACAATTGAGCGATCGGCTGGATAAGGGGGGCACTCATCAAATGCCATGATCACATCAGCGCCCAAAGTATTTTGAATCTCAATTGAGCGCTCTGGCGTCAAATGGATGATTCTCCCATCACGAGGAGAGCGAAATGTTACACCTTCTTCAGTAATCTTGCGTAGAGCGCTCAAACTAAAGACTTGAAAGCCGCCAGAGTCCGTGAGCATCGGCCCAGACCAATTCATGAACTCATGTAACCCACCTGCTTGCTCAATGATTCCCTCTCCGGGTTGTAGGTGGAGATGATAAGTATTCGCTAGAACCATTTGCGCCCCAGCCGTCTCTAGCTGTGCTGGGGTTAGAGTTTTGACGGTTGCCGAAGTCCCTACTGGCATGAATCTAGGCGTCTCAACTACACCATGAGGGGTAACAAAAACACCAGCTCGGGCTTTGGTTTGGCTACAGGACGCCTGACATTGAAAGGAAAAATTAATTTTTTGTTGCTCCAACGTTGTTGTTTAAAATTTGTATCAGTGGTCAGAAGAGTTGAAAGTTGGCAGGTTAAAGGTTGAAAGTTGGATCAATTTACCAACCCTCTATGATACTAACCTTACAACCTACTAACTTTTAGTTAACCTTCTAACCTTCAACCTAAAATGGGCATTCCCCATCATCGTCAAGTTGTACATCCCATTTAGCGCTTAGGACTTGCGTTACCATTGCTTCGAGGGCGTCAACATTAAATTGCTGTGTCGCCTGCTCCTGCAAAGGGTTTGACAGGGGAATGAGCCGTAACTGACGATTATCTTGAACCAAGTCAAAGTAAGTTTCTTGAGTTTGAGACTGGCTCAACTGCAAGTAATCAAAACTCTGGACATTGAGATAGAGGGTATGGTTAGCTATCAAAGTGGCACGGTGAGGCTCGGAAAAAACTTCCAGAACACACCCTTCACCTTCATTTTGGAGCTTGCCATCCAGAGTATGGATGTAGCGGACGCGGGTTAGATCGGTGAGCAGGCGTCCCATGTCTTGCTTGTTGATGATGATGCCCGTGTCAATGATGCAGGGAGCTGGAAGCTGGTGCGGAGGTTGAGAGTAACTCATGGGTAAAAGCCTAAGATGCAAACAGGGCTGACAGTGCCATGGAATGGGTTAAGATAACCGCAATCTTGCAGACCCTACAAGGGAAACTAAGAGCTTAGATCATCCTCGCCACCCAGGTCAAGACCGTGGGGCTAGAGACAATCTAAAAGCAGGCAAGATAGCAGACAAGCGGGTCTTAGTACGGAAACTGTGGTTGTACAGGGAGGAGACTTGTTGCTCATGCAGTAGGGTATGAGACAATACTATCCCAAGATTCTGGCGTTGCTACTACGACAATTGTCTTAATTTCTTGCTGGAAGTCCCCTTTGACATCCTCTCCCGTTAAACCTACGGCTATAACGGGAGATTCCCAAGCCTCACGACTTAGGTTTCTGCTTCTTTCCTTTGCAGGTTTCTCAATCCCTGTTGAAGTGGAACACAGCTCACCTGGTTAAGAAATTGCGGATCTTCCTGCTGTTTCCAAGCCGTCAGCATTGCAGACGTTTCACCGTAACCAATCCGTTCTTGCTTTTCGTACCAGGCTTCTGTACAAACATTCAACGCTTTGTTGTAAACCAACCGCACGCAACCCAACGTGCGGAGCAAGAGCTGTTCTTGTTCCGGCGTTGGGTAAAACCTATATCTATAGACGCGTTCAGTCATGATTTACAATCTACGTCTTTCGATGTAAACCATTCTAGAGGAGGCGGCGATTTTTAGATGAAGCGATTCACCTTTGAGCAATTAGCGCGATGGGGATTTCACTTTTGGAGTCCTCTGCTCGGTGCAGTCACCTTTTATACTACTATTCCGCTTCCTGGTGACTGGAGGCTAGAGTTTCGAGGCATTGCTCGTTGGGCACCCGTTATTGGATTACTCATTGGCGTAATCCTGAGACTTACAGACGTGGGTTTGCAGCAGTTAGGAGTGCCAATTTTGACCCGGAGTGCTGGAATCGTCGCGATTTGGATTGCCCTGACTGGAGGACTGCATTTGGATGGTGCGATGGACACCGCAGATGGTTTGGCAGTTCAAGACCCACAGCGTCGTCTAGAAGTGATGACAGATAGTGCTACAGGTGCTTTTGGGGCAATGGTGGCTGTGGCTATATTGCTCTTAAAAACGGTTGCCTTGACAGAGATTGAAGTTGATCGAGGATTAGCTTTGATGGCGGCAGCAGGCTGGGGACGCTGGGGACAGGTGGTAGCGATCGCGTTTTATCCTTATCTCAAACCTACGGGCAAGGGAGCGTTTCACAAAGAGGCAATTCGTATCCCCCAGGATATCGTGTTGGGATTGGTACTGCTCTTGGGTTTATGTGGAATGCCCTGGTTCCTAGACAAAAGTAGCGGTTGGGTTACCTTGGTGATGGCAGTAGGGGGAATTGCGATCGCGCTTTTAACAGGGGCTTGGTTTCACAAACAGTTGGGGGGACATACTGGAGATACCTATGGGGCAGTTGTGGAATGGACAGAAGCACTATTTCTGTGCCTCCTCACTAGTCTTGCCCTCTAGAGGGCTAGATGGGTCGTAGCCGCGTTACCTTTAATCTAAAAGCCCCACCACTCGTTTCTCCAAACGCACGCACCCGAATGGTGTATCGCCCTGTCTCGGTAATGCGAGTAAATAACAGCGAGTTAGTGGTTCCGTCAGGGCCATCATCATTTTCTCCAACTGTTGAACCGTCTGCTGCTAAGAGCGTGACAACAGTGTCAAAGCTTTCTGAAGATAAGTCAATGGCGACTTGCTCACCAGCCTTTAGGTTGATTGCATAGTCACGAGCAAAGCCTCCTTGACCGGTGGGAATATCCTTTTCGGTGAGAGTGTCAGAGACTTCGCCAGTAGGAGGAATCGGAAGGGGGTTATATAGTTGGTTTTGTGCTCTTGCTGCCGCTGTTGTTAAGCTGACTGTCAAGACTAGGGTAGGAACGAGCAGAGTAAAGCTAAACCGAGCAGCAACAGCCTTGGTCATATAAAGTTCGTCATTTAAGCTAGAACGGCTCAATTATGACATTACTCATGGCAAGACTACCAAAGGCTAAGTGATGCAATGGTACGTAGACAAAACCCCCCTTGATCAGCTTTCAATGGCTCAAAGAACTTTGATAAGTTCATTTGAAACATTAAAAATTAAATCAGAATAATGGTCAAGGTAGGAGTTATCGGCACTGGATTGATGGGACAGCCAATGGCCAAGCGATTATTGAAAGCTGGGTTGTCAGTTGTAGCATACAATCGTACCCCATCGAAACTAGAATTGTTGCGGACGTCAGGTGCACAAATTGTAGACTCACCAGAAAATGCGATCGCAGCATCCGATTGTATGATTTTGATGCTGACTAATGCCGCCGCTATTCGAGCAGTCTTGTTATCTGAAGCCTCTCGACAACAGTTACCAGGACGTACAGTCATCCAAATGAGTACAATCGCACCGTCAGAGAGTCGAGAAATTCATGATGCTGTTGTTAGCTGTGGGGGAGAATATCTAGAAGCCCCCGTTCTGGGTAGCATCCCTCAAGCAGAGTCGGGTACACTTCAAGTCATGGTGGGGGCAACGCCAGAGCAATTTCAAAAATGGTCGGAATTGCTCAAACATTTTGGTTCAGAACCGATGCTGATTGGCTCTGTTGGTACGGCAGCCGCCATGAAACTGGCTCTCAATCAACTCATTGCTTCTCTAACTACAGCATTTGCTCTGAGTCTTGGCTTTATCCAACAACAAGGAGTTGAGGTAGAGCCGTTTATGCAAATTTTACGAGAGAGTGCTTTGTATGCTCCCACCTTTGATAAAAAGTTACAACGGATGCTAGAGAGTAACTATACTGACCCCAATTTTCCTACAAAGCACCTGCTGAAAGACACTAACCTTTTTCTCTCAGAAGCTCAAGAGATGAATCTCAATATTAGTAGTTTAGAGGGAGTGCGCCAAATTTTGGAAAAGGCGCAACAGTTAGGTTTAGCGGATGCAGATTACTCTGCGCTATTTGCGGCTATTACTCCTTAGCAACCTCTGGGGAAACAGAGCTGAGTTTTTGCTAAGGACACGAGGGCGCAGAGAATTATTTGCAGATTTGCACTGTGCGCCCTCGCGGCTGGGACACTCATTTCAACGCGTGAGCAAGAATCAAGCTGGAGCGGATAATGTTGCGATTGAACCGAGATAGCTGTAAAAAAGTAGAAATTTTGGTTGAATTTTGAGATCAAGTTAAGAGGTGCGATCGCTTCCGTTCCGTGTAGTGAAAGCTTTATCGCAGTAGCCTGGTTACCCTAGCGTCATATTCAGTACCTTTAGGATGGTCACTTTTAGCTTGGACTCGTGCCATCCCACTGGCTATTTGGATGGACTCAGCGTCGATTTCATAGCGTGTTGTCTCGTTGTGACAGGTATTGTTCAAGCCAGCAAATTCCTTGATATCTACCAATACCTCATAAGTGTGAACCATTTTGGCACCTCCTTGTGCCTTGGGCAAATTTATAGGAACAGGATGAAGTATACAAATATCAGAAGGCATGAGTCTTCTTACACATACAATTCTTTAGAGGATGTATGAAAAATTTAAACTTTAGAGATTAATTGTCTACAAAAGATCAAGTTAAGAAAAAAATCTTAAAACGACGTACCCCGAAAAGTATCTGCTCACAAAACCAACCATCACCCCATTTTCGCTAAATCCAGGGTTTTTTTGAAAAATTTTCTCATTTCCAGCTTTAACTGCTTAAATTATCGAAGGATGTTGTGATGTTGGCGTTCGGAAAATCCTATCCTAGACGTGAAGCTACTACAATACCCTCATGCCTGTTGTACAAGCTATTCAGTTATAGTTATGGGCAAGCCGAAAATTCCGTCTAAAGGCGGCGATCATCAGGAAGAGTCTGCATTGGCAGTTGATACAGTATCGACCTTTCCTATTGGCTACGACTTAGAAGAATCGTGTAGTTTGATGGGAGCGAGCGATCGCACTTTTGATCCAACTTCCCTCAACTCAGCGACTGCCTTGAGTTCCACTGTCTCTCCTACTGAGAACGAATTGCATCTTTCTGTACTCATCGAGAGCGTCCGTGCAGAGTTATTACCCAACCTCCGCATCGAGAGTATCGCACCTCACGACCCGGTAGTCGTTCACTATCTTCCTAGTCCTTGGCAGCTCATCGGGACGGGGAACTATGCAGCAGTAGTCTATCATCCTGACCATCCGAGTTTAGTAGTGAAGATTTACGCGCCCGGTCGTCCAGGCTTTGAGGAGGAGGTGGAGGTTTACCACAGCTTGGGTTCTCATCCAGCTTTCTCCGAATGTTTCTATGCCTCAGATGGCTTCTTAATCTTGAAACGGCTACATGGAACCACTCTCTATGACTGCATTCAGCAGGGAGTGCCGATTCCGGAACAAGTGATTCGGGATATCGACGAAGCTCTAGACTATGCGCGTGGACGTGGACTTTACCCCCATGATATTCATGGTCGCAATGTGATGATGCATTCAGGCAGGGGATTGGTGGTTGATATCTCAGACTTCCTGCATGAGGAGACTTGTAATAAGTGGAATAACCTGAAGAAAGCTTATTACTTGCTGTACCGCCCTGTGTTGTCTCCGTTGCGGGTACGGGTGCCTTCCTCTGCTCTAAATGTTGTCCGTAAGAGTTACCGCTTCTTTTCCCGAAGGAAGCGAGTTGCGATCGCTGTTGGAGTGGGTATGGTGGGAGTGTTGGTGACTAGCACAGTAATCACCCACTGGAGAGAGCCGAATGAATCCTGTGTGCGCTATTTGCCAGACGGCTCTCAGCAGACTTTGTACGGTTCCGACTGCAAGCGCCCCATCCCATAACGCTCAGTAAGTGGAAATTTTTGGCTAGGAGTCCCCCACGGTTGCTTTCCGATCCCGTTATAGGTGTAAGAAACATACAAGGGCTTGTAGGGGAGAAGCATTTGAGCGATTCACTTGAGTTAAAAAACCAAAAGTTCAGTATCCAAATGCTTCGCCCAGCCTTAACTCCCATCCGTTGTGCATTAAAAATGCACAACAGCTTATCCAACAATTCCTTCTGATCAGATGCCGATAAAGGCTTGTACCTTATGCAAAGGCAATTCCCACAGATGTTCGGGTTGCCAAGTGTCTGGATCGAGCCGAACATGGCAACCTCTTTGATAGGCCCGCCATAGCCGTTCCCAGCTAAAATTAGCGACTTGGGCTGGGTTCTTTTGCAACTTTTTGTGGATGATTCTGAGAAGTCCCAGTCCTATAGCCACATTGAAGAGGGTAAATTTAGCACCGAGTAAAAAGGCCTGGACTTCAGCTTCTCCCACTGGGTCACTCCCGTAGCCAGTGAGTACATGTATAGTGTCATGCACCTGCTTGCGACGCGAGCCAGTGCTGAAAGGTGATAGGTTGTTCTGGTCGAGAAAATCAGCCACAGCACGGCCGAAGGTGCCTATCGGCAGCGATCGCAGTTCCTCTATGTGTACGATCTGGGGAACATTGCGACCTCTTGATTCACTGACTCTATCCAGAAAATCAAAAAATTGTTGAATTTTAGGAGTAGGATTGTTTTCAGCATCAGTGAGGTTGAGCATTGACATCATAGCGGTTTTTTTCCTTTGAAAAGAATTTGTTGAGAATTTGTCCGGTGAAGTCTCATGAGACTTCACCCTTGCTTAAATTAAGAATTGCTTTGTCGGTCGTGTTATCGCAAACGGCAGAAGGCACAAGGCAGAGGGCTTTTATCTTTTTTACTGGTACTTGGTCGTTTGGGCCGTTAAATCTGTCCTAAGCTTTATGGCCACAGCTATAGCTTTTTAAAACCGCTTCTTCGAGAAATGTCCAGGTGTTATTCTCAACACGACCATCAACTCTTAAATTGAAATCGGTTTGAAATTGTTTCACTCGCATCGTGGTTTGTGAACCAAACAAGCCATCGACAGCAATCATCATCATCCCCGATTTCCCTTGTCTTTTTAGCTGATTGAGGCGTGCTTGTAGATATTTCACTTCCGAAGGATTGTTGTTGGAGCTTTGGCTCAAGGTGGAGTGATGAGTGTTGGCATAAGGGACAATGGCGTCGAGGTAACTCCAAGTTTGTGGTCCAACGATGCCATCAACTGTTAGGCAGCAATCGGTTTGAAATTTCTTGACGTATTCCTCAGTAAGGGAGCCGAAGTAGCCATCGACAGTAATATAGCTGTGGTAGAAAAGATTGAGTTGTGCTTGTAAGTATTTAACCTCGTTGACATCTGATTTGTTGCTAGCTGGGCTTAAGGTGGAGTGAGTATTTGTGGAAGTGACCATCGGTTTTTCTCCGCGTGCATCAATGTGTGTTTTCTTTGATGATTCCAGTATCGAGAAATCAAGGCGTGAAATCATTGGTAGAAGCAGACAAGTTGAGTGGGTATTTTCGGTCAGCCACATGGCAGTTTTCGGTAATGAGCATAGGGCCTCGCCTTTCTTCGGTTAATCGCGCCCTTTCCTCTTGATTGTTGCTAGCGAAAGCTCTCTCTGGCTGAAAGAAACCCTGTTCCTCAAAGGCTAAAATCTTTGTTCCTGAGAGACAACGCACACAATTAATCCCGCTGTTGCCAACACAATTAAACAAGGCATTGGAGTTATCTTATCCATGAGTCTTCCTCATTAACCGCTTCATCAAAAAAATGGATGAAGTCTCATGAAACTTCATCCTGGCTCAAATTATGAATTGCCAATTCTGGTGTATTAGCTTTTTAAGATTGCATCTTCGAGAACTACCCAGGTATTATTCCCAACAATGCCATCAGCTCTTAAACCGAAATCCAATTGAAATTGTTTCACTCGCGTTGAGGTTTGATAACCAAACATGCCATCAACAGCAATCTTCGTCGTCCCCGATTTTCCTTGTCTAGTCGCTTGATTGAGCCGCGACTGTAGATATTTCACTTCCTCTGGATTGTTTCTGGAGCTTTGGCTCAAGGTGGAGTGAGAAGTTTGGGAATAAGGGACAATGGCGTCCAGGTAGCTCCAAGTTTGCGGCCCCACTATGCCATCAACATCTAGGCAGCAATCGGCTTGAAATTTCAATACGTACTCAGTCGTAATATCACCAAAGTAGCCATCCACACTAATAGAGCTGTGGTAGAAGAAATTGAGGAGTGTTTGTAAGTATTTAACCTGATTGATATCTGAGTTGTTGCTACCTTGGCTTAAGGTGGGGAGAGTTGTTGTGGAAGTGA
>CBKWLJ010000048.1:0-29418 GCA_966675205.1 uncultured bacterium | reverse complement strand
ACTAATATTAGCGACAAATTATTTGTTTTGCAAGTACTTTCGCGAATTTTAGTGAAAATAGGTTTAGCACGTCGCTGTCAACCTTAGTATGTAAGGTAGATCGATGTATCTGTAACCCTTTGTCTCCTCACGTTCCATGCTGACGCATCACCGCCTTCCCGTTTGTTTCTCTCTGATATCTACTGATTTGCCGATTTGGTCTACTGTAGAGACAGCGGCTACGCTTTATCAAAAAGATCAAGAGCGATTTCATCTACTTTTCAGCGAACCTCATCCTCCTGAGTGGGAACCGGAAACCGCCACTCCTAATTCTCACCCACCAAAGCGCAACCCTCTCCGACTCTTGTGGATGGAAATCTCTCCTTATCGGGTGATTATGACGATGCAAGGTCAGGGAACACTCGGTTATCGTCACCTTTGGGAGCGAGGAATTTACGGAATCAACCGTTATTGGTTGCAAAGCGACCTCCGTAAGGGACATGAGGCTTTTTGCCTACGGAACTATACCCGGAGTCTAACCCTAGAGGGTCGTCCTTTACCCCAACGTCTACGACTCGAATATGAGCTATGGTCAGAAAAAGTTCAGCTTGGTCGCTATGTCTTGAATTTAGAAATTCATCATTAATTCAGCTAAGAAGGGAGCAGGGAAAAGTAACCCGCGTCTAGGCTTACTTTACTCAAATCCTGATCAGAGCCTCTAGATTGTCGGTTCGGTCATCAAAATTAGGGGTAGGGGCGTGGTCTCTACCCTAAAGATACACCTTGGCAGGACTAGCACTACCCACCCTACGAAATCATTAACATTTCAGGCTGCTTGTGACTGACAGTACTCTAGGTAAAGCTGAGCTACAGTATCTTTTGGATTGAGGTTCAAGACTCCTGCAAACTTCTGTACCGCTTCCCGGAAACGATGCTGATAGTAGAGAAACACACCTTCTTCAAAGACTGTTTTTGTAAGCAGCTTATTCTGTTGAATTTCCGGTTCATCTCCATCAAATACCTCAAAAATAGCTACAGCATTGGACTTTCCCTTCACTTGAGCGCGAGCAATAAAGCGGATATTGTACTCCGTCGGACTTTGCAAACGCGCTAAGGTGTGGTGAGAGATGAGTAAGGGTACCCTGTAGCTTTTCGTTAAGTCTTCTAAACGCGAGGCCAAATTGACGGCGTCACTAATCACAGTGCCATCCATTCGGTTTTGTCCTCCCACTGTCCCTAACATCGAAGAACCTGTATTAATGCCAATGCCAATATGAATGGGTATCTCGCCAGTACAAATTCGATGTTGATTGTAATGAGTTAAGCGATGTAGGATGGCAATCCCAGCTTTAACCGCATCATCTGCACTGCCACCAAACAGTGCCATAATCGCATCACCAATATACTTATCAATAAATCCCTGATTTTCAAGAATCACAGGTTCCATATAAGAAAGATAGGCATTAATAAATTCAAAATTTTCTTGAGGGGTTAGCTGCTCAGAAAAGGTGGTGAAGTTACGAATATCAGAAAATAAAATAGTCATTTCTTGCTGTACAGCTTCGCCGAGTTGGACATCAACCAAGCTTTTACGACCCAGCAGGGATAAAAATTCACTCGGTACAAATCTTCTAGCCGCTTCTGTTAATTTTAATTCTGCTTGTAGAGCAAGTTCCAAATTACAATTCAATTCATACAGTTTTTCGATTAATTTTTGTCGCTCTGCTTCCGCTCTTTTGCGTTCGGTGATGTCTTGAAGAGTATTGATCGCATAAACAATTTTCCCCTTAGTATCATAAACTGGGGTTGCTGAAGCTTCTAAGGGAACAATTTTGTTATCCTGATGAATCTCTAGATCATCGGCTGTTACAGTTTCACCTTGTAAGGCTTGGACAACTGGTAAGTGTTCAGGCGGATAGCGTTGATTTGTTCCAGCTTGATAAATTTGATAAATTTCTGATAATTGTTCAGAAGCAACATCTCCCAAATCTTCTGTACCGAATAATTCCTTCGCTCGCTGATTGATGTAACAAATCTTTCCCTGAGCATCTAAGACTCCCACCCCCACTGGCATTGCTTCTAAAAATTGCCTCAAGCGATTTTCATTTTCATGGAGTTGGGCAATCAGTTCTGCTTGTTCACGATTTAATTGAGCTAACTCCTGGTTCATTTGTTGGAGTTGTAGGTTCTGTTGAGCCAGTTTTTTATCTTGAATATAACTATAGATTGCTTCTGTAACGGTTAATTTTAAGTCTTCTGATTGCCAGGGTTTAGCAATATAACGATATAATTTCGCATGATTGATAGCGTTGGTCACAGCTTGGAGGTCAGCTTGACCTGTAAGCATAATTTTTAGCGTTTTAGGCGAGAGAGCATGAATGCGTTTTAAAAGTTCATCTCCTTTCATACTGGGCATAATGTGATCGGAAATCACTAAAGCAATTTCATGCTGTGCCTCTAAAAATTCTTCAATGACTTCTAGTGCTTCTTCTCCACTTTCAGCGATTTCTATTAAATAATCATTACCTAAAGCTTTTGCTAGCTCTATTTCTAAACTTTCTAGCACAATTGATTCATCATCAACACAGAGAATAATGGGTTTATTCATAACTTCTCAAGCCCGATTTAATTGTTTCAATTAAATCTCTAGAATTCCAAGGCTTTTGCAAGCATTGATGTAGATTGGCTTGAATTTTAGCTCTTTCGATTGCTGCATTATCAGCTTGACCTGTCAGCATAATTTTGACAATATTAGGATACTTTTTATGAACTTTAATCAGAAATTCATCTCCTTTGAGACCGGGCATCAACCAATCCGATACAATCACAACAGTTTCAATTGATTCTTCTTGCAGTTCTTCAATAATTTCTAGAGCTTCGTCTGCGTTTTCCGCCGTTTCAAAGTGATAATTTCCGTTAAAGGCTTTTTTGAGTTCTATTTCTAGAGTATCCAAAATTAAAGCTTCATCATCAACACAGATAATCGCTGACTTAGACATGACAAGATTCCTCGTTTAGCGTTAAGGGTATAGATACAGTAAATGTCGTTTGACCGGGTACAGACTGAACAAAAATTTGACCTTCATGTTTATCAAGAATTTTTTTCACAATATCTAGCCCCAATCCACTCCCTTCTCCTGGGGGTTTCGTTGTAAAGAAGGGTTCAAAAATTTTGGGTATAATCTCCGGAGGAATACCCTTGCCATTATCTGAGATGCTAACTAAGAGATTTTTTTCTTGTTGCCTGATATCAATTTTTAGTATGCCTCGATAATTCATAGCTTGCAATGCATTATGAATCAGATTTGTCCAAACTTGATTGAGTTCATCGGGATAAGCTAATATATTGGGTAGGAGTTCTGCATAATCTTTAATCACTTCAACTCCCTGCTTCAATTGATTTTGATAGAGAGTTAATACAGTTTCAATCCCTTCGATAATATTAGTGCATGACTTTTTCTCAGAATAGTCATAGCGCGCATAATTTTTCAGGGCAAATACAACTTTAGCGGCTTTTTCTGTGGCAGTTGTAATGGTTTGAGTGCTTCTATAAACGATGGCAAGTTGATAAGCAGTTGTTAAGATGCTTTCTCGGTCAGGGTCTTGTAACAAGGGTAAAAAGGATTCAATTTCATCATAAAGACCAATATTGACCAAGGTGATGGCAAGACTATCAGGATTTTCAATTTGATATGCTTCGAGTTTATGTTTCAATTCTTTTTTGAATTGGCGTTTTTCCTTCGTCGATAAAGACATGGTTTGCTGAGTTGCCTTGTGCATGAGGGCAAAGAAATTTTTCCGTCGTTCTGGAGAGAGTTCTTGAAAAAAGTCAGGTAACTGTTCGAGATGGTCAGTCAAAAAATCAGCAATATTAGCAACTGATGAACGAATGGCTCCTAAGGGAGTATTAACTTCATGGGCTATGCCTGCAACAAGTTGCCCCAAAGCGGCCATTTTTTCTGAATGAATGAGTTCCTCTTGAGTATTTTGAAGTTGTTGCAAGGTTTTGGCTAAATCTTGATTCGTTTTGGCTAATTCCTCATTTTTCTGGAGCAGATTTTTTTGCAGGTGTTGTACGGCTAAGTGCGTTTCCACTCTTGCCAAAACTTCTTCCACTTGAAAGGGTTTGGTAATATAGTCCACTCCACCCACACCAAATGCCTTTACTTTGTCTAGCACATCATTGATGGCACTGATAAAAATTACCGGAATGTCCTGGGTTCGTGCGTCAGCTTTCAGCTTAGTGCAGACTTCATAGCCATCCATTTCTGGCATCATGATGTCGAGCAAAATTAGATCGAGAGGTACCCCTTGGGCAATGGATAGAGCTTGGGAGCCTGCGCGAGCGGGTTGAACAGTGTACCCTTGCTCTGCTAAGATTCCCGCTAAAAGGCGCAAATTCGCTGGAGTATCATCAACAACTAAAATACTCGCTGTTGATTGGGCGATGGGATAGTCACTCATAGGGTTGAGGGTGGGAATTAAGGATACATGATGGCTGAGCGATCGCGTTTTAGCGAGATCAGGGTTCATAATGGCTACAGCATTCAGATTGAGACACCATTGGTGTCCCAGGAGTTAAAATCTAACGCTATACCGAGATTTGGATTCTGATAAGAGCACAGTTCTAGCTAACACTGTTTTCAGAATCACACAATCAACACTTATGAGCCACTTCCTTTAGCATTTTGAATCAGAGTGACAATTTTGTCATACTCAAAATCAAGCGCTAGTGTAGCGAAGGCATCGGCAACATGGGTATTGTAAGGACGGATTTGTTCAATATAGTCGTCAATCTCCGTCATGTAGGCAAAGCTAGCAGCGTGCGCCAAATTCTCTAACAACTGTGTCGGCACAGCAGCCAGTGCTTCTGGATTGGTGACATCTTGAATATCGGTTGCGGACAGAGGCGTCGCCGTTCGGGTTGTGGGTTCCTCGTAGACATAGCGCACACCCATGTGTTTGTGCATTAAGCCAAAGATGTCATCTTCTCGGAACGGCTTACGTAAAAAATCATCACAACCCGCACTGATAATAACAGCCCGTTCCTCTTCCAAGACACTAGCGGTTAAGGCAATAACGGCAGTCGCTTGACCTTTTGTTGTAGATTTAATCTGTTTAGTGGCTTCATACCCATCCAGCACAGGCATCCGCATATCCATCCAGATTAAGTGGGGGTCCCAATTGTCCCAGATTTCTAGAGCTTGTTGTCCGTTACTGGCTTCTTTGAGTTCAAAACCCAGGGGATTGAGTAGTTTAATTAACAGTTGGCGATTATCCTGCTTATCATCCACAATCAGAATCCGATAGCGAGGTTGGTTCGGTTCAAGGGCAATCACACGGCGAATGGGTTGTTGATTTTCGATCGCACTGGCATCAACAACACTGACACAGATGTCAAACTGAAAAGTACTGCCCTTACCCACCTGACTGTGTACCCTCATATCACCCCCCATCAGATGCACAAACGAACGGCTAATCGGTAAGCCTAAACCTGTGCCTTCTTGGGATTCTTTACCCGTGGTGGTTTGTACAAACGCTTCAAATAAGCCGTTTAATTCGTTCGCGGGAATGCCAGGGCCAGTATCTTCCACCTCGAAGGTTAGGGTTATAAGTTGCAGGTTAGGTAGGTTAGAAGGTTGCAAGTTAACAGGTTGAAAGTTAGCAGATTGATTTGAAGCCTCAACCTTCAACTCTTGTAAACCTTCAACCTTCAACTCTTGTAAACCTTCAACCCTCAACGCTTGAGCAACTCGAATACTCACACCTCCTTGGGAAGTAAACTTGAGGGCGTTATTAAGAAGGTTAATCAAGACTTGGCGTAACTTGACTTCATCTGTACAAATGTAGCGAGGAACATCAGGGGCGCGATCGCAAATTAACTGTAATCCTTTTTCCTGTGCCTTGAGTTGGAACATATCATCTAAGTCGTCCAACAGGCGATAAAGATCGAAGTTCTTTTCATTAAGAGTGGTGCGCCCTGCTTCAATTTTAGATAAATCGAGGACTTGGTTAATCAAAGTCAGTAGGTGTTCGCCGCTACGGGTGACGATGCCGACATTTTCGACGTGTTCCGGAGGTAGAGTTTGAGAACGCAACATTAACTGGGAAAAGCCAAGAATGGCATTGAGGGGACTTCGCAATTCGTGACTCATGTTCGCCAGGAAGGTACTTTTTGCTTGGTTGGCGACTTCGGCCGCATCCTTCGCTTGGGCGAGTTCGGCAGTGCGTTCTTCAACTTTGGTTTCTAGAGTGCGGTTGTATTCGGCTAAATTGGTGTAGAGTCGGGCGTTTTCCAGGGAGATGGCGGCTTGGGAAGAGAGGAGATTGAGGATTTTTATGCGATCGCTAGTAAATGCCCCGGTGGTGAGATTATTTTCTAGATATAAGATGCCGCTGAGTTTGCCTTGGTTAACCAGGGGAGTACACAGAATCGATTTGGGTTGGGTGGCGATAATATAAGGGTCAGAGGTAAATGAGCCTTCGTTAACGGCATCGTTTAAAACAACATTTTCCTTAGTGCGAGCAACATAATGAACAATTGCAGTACACAACAAAGGGATTTGCGTTGCCCGATCCACAGAGTTTATCGGTAGCGATCGCGGTATCATGACCTGATTGGTATCAACTGCCCCAGAGGCTTCGATCATCCAGTTGCCTTCCTCATTCCCTGCTTCTGTCTGAGAATGGAGAATCAAGAAGCCTTTTTGTGCGCCGGCATTGGCAATCACCGTTCTCATCAAGTTTTCTAGCAACTTGTCTAGGACAATTTCGCCAGAAATCGCTTGCGATGCTTTCAAGACTGCGGCTAAATCCAGCGCCTCACCGGAACTACTGCCTGTCGTTGAGGTGGTTGTGAGTGTGCCTTGAGTTATGGATGCTGTTGAAATGAAAAACTGTGGGTGCCGTGCTTCTAAGTGTTTTACCTTGGCAATTGCTCCCCATTGCTGGTAGGTGTAATGGGCATCTTGCAGGTAGACACCAGCCAAGCGGTTTTGGTTTTTGTCCAGATAAAACTTACCTGCTAGTTCGTAGGCAAGAGCTTTTTCATTGAGATATTCATTTTCTTGAGCGAGGGCAATGGCTTTGTCATAGTATTCCCGCGCATCTCCATCTTGGTTCAATACGCGGGAGCGTTCGGCTTCGACTAGGTAAAATTTGTGCAGGTGATTCATCGGGGCATGATGCGCCCACATTTCCATTTTTTGTTGGTTGGCAGTTACCTTGGCAAGAATAAGTTCTCGTTCGGATTCGGGAGCATCAGCAAATATAGCGAGCTGCGCTAGAGAATTGTAAAAATTAAACACAGCAACCGATGGTGTAGCGATCATCGCATCTAAATAATTTTCTGTATTTGCTGCATTTTCGAGGGCTTGAGAGTAGTCTTCAAATAAATAACAAAGGATAAATTTGTGTAAATGCAAATCTCCGATTCCGTAGCGATCAGAGGTTTCAATCATCATTGGTAGACTTGTCTGTTCGTCGTAAGCTTCACCCACTAAACGACAGAGATTTTCTGATCGACCTCTCCAATTTAAAACGACTTGCCAATATCGATTTAGATACGAAAAGATGAGGTTCTGATTAATGCGATCAATGGCATTACTGTATTTTTCCATCTCCTGTTCGAGTCCTGCTAGTTCCTTGCCTAGCCAATAGGAATGAACGCAGTAAGCCCAAGCATCAAAGGCAGCAAATAGCAAATCTCCTGTTTCCAGTCCACTTTGATATCCTTCTAAAACAGGTTTTAGTGTTTCTCTAATATGTACTTTCCAAGGCAAGGCGAAATGATTAACAAGGAAGAAAACTGCCGCTTTGATTTTTTTTGTGTTGAATCGCTTTAACAGTTTCAAGGCGAGTTGAGCAAATTGATAGCCCGAATCAATATCGAAGACGACTCCGCACAGAACAATTGCGTAAGAGCCATAGCCTTGGGCTGATAGCGGTGTATTGCCATACTTCACCGATAAATTGACCATTTGCAACGCACATAGCGTAAAGAGTGCGGGGTTGCCATCATAGGCCGGGTGTATGACATCAAATAGCAAATCCATTGCAGCCAGTTTTTCCGGATCGGTCATGTCCGGCAGGTCAATTAAATCCTCAATTTGCTTGCCAGCCCATGCAGCTTTTGTCTCCTCTATAGCCTGTATAATTTCTGATTGACTGGGGTTTTCAGGTAATGTTATTCCTAATAAATTTAAGATTTCTAACCCGCTTTTAATCGCTTGCGGCAGGTTGTGCTGGCTGGAATAGCCCAGTACGCAAACTCTATAGACTTTCACTTGATCCAGCGCAGTTTTAGCGCGATTTTGTACAACTTCTGCCAATTGCTCCATCTGCTCAATGTCACCACTGAGGTATGCGGCTTCTGCGGCTTCTGCGTACAGATTTAGGGTCAAGTTATACTGGTGTTCCCAGCTATCTTTTCCTAGCAAGCTCAAGCCGACTTGCAAGTAATTAAATGCGGGTTGATACGCAGCGGATGCTTTGGCTTTGTTGCCAGCCCACAAGTTTAATTGGGCAATATTGTCTCGTTGTGTCTGTGTCTTGATTAATCCCCTCCCTTGGTTGAGTTGATTAACGATATCAAAGATTTTTTGCTCTCGTTTCTCTTCGGGTGTATTCGCGAGCAGCAGTTGCCCCACCTGCCAATGCACGGATTGTTTGTTGTGGGTTGGAATCAGGGAATAAACGGCTTGCTGGATGCGATCGTGAGCAAACTTGTATTCCACCCGAACCGCTTCTGCTAAACCTTGCACGTCGAGTTCTATCAACTTGTAAGCATCACTTAGCGGTAAAATAAGACCTGCTGCCATTGCTTCCCACAGATCGATGGCTGTTTGTTGGGGCGATTTTTGGCAGACAATAGCTAAGGTCTGGAGATCGAACTGATTCCCAATACAAGAAGCCAATTTCAAAACTTGTTGCGTAGGGTGCGGCAATTTTTGTACTTTGCCCGCCATCAGTTCAACAACATTATCAGTGATATTTTGCGATTGAATCTGCTCCAAATTCCACTGCCAAATTCCCCCCTTACTCAGGGGAGATTGAGGCAAGTTAAAGGTAAGCAGATTTTGGCTGTATAATGATTTCAAAAATTCATTAATAAAGAAGGGATTGCCATTGGTTTTTGTCATCACCAATTCAGCAAGGGGTTTGGTCGTCTCCGGTTCACTATGAAGCGTGTCAGCAATCAATTGGTTGACGTTGGATAAGTCAAGAGGGCCGAGATGAATAGAATTGACAATTCCCCCAGCTTTATCAATTTCATCTAGCGTCAACATTAAAGGGTGCCCTTGATTGACTTCATTATCTCGATACGCACCGATGATAAACAGATATTGTCCATCAGGCGCAGTCATCAAGATTTCCATCAATTTCAGTGATGCCCCATCCGCCCACTGTAAATCATCCAAAAATATTACCAGTGGATGTGAGGGTTGAGTAAAGACTTTAATGAAGTTTTGAAATACCAAATTAAAGCGATTTTGGGCTTCAGCAGGAGCAAGATCGGGGACGACAGGCTGAGGACCAATAATCAGTTCTACTTCAGGAATTACATCAACAATCACCTGAGCATTGTCACCGAGAGAGGCTAAGAGTTTTTCGCGCCATGCGGCTATTTGGGACTGGCTTTCGGTTAATAGCTGCGACATTAGGGAACGAAAAGCTTGTACCAGTGATGCATACGGAATATCTCTTTGAAATTGATCAAATTTTCCGGAGATAAAGTACCCTCGTTGCCGTGTAATTGGCTTATAAACTTCTAGTACCAAAGCCGATTTGCCGATGCCGGAATAACCCGCTACCAACATCATGGCGATTTTAGATTTTGGATTTTGGATTTTGGATTGAGGGCTGGGGACTGGTGATTGGGCATTTTCCTCTCCCCATCTTCCTCTCTCCCCATCTCCCCCTGCCGCTACTCGGTCAAAGGCGGCTAGTATAGTTTCTACTTCTTTTTCCCTACCATACAGCTTTTGCGGAATTTGAAATCGGTCTGAAACATCGACACGGCCCAGTGGGAAGGGGTCAATTTGCCCTTGATCTTGCCATTGCCTGTGACATTTCTCTAAGTCAGTCTTGAGTCCGTAAGCTGATTGATAACGCTCTTCAGCATTCTTGGCTATTAATTTCATGACAATGTCAGAAACAGGCTTGGGAATCTGCTCAGTTCCCCTACACATTTGTTCCGGTGGGGTAGGTAATTTGGCAATGTGCGAATGCACTAACTCCATCGCATCAGTTGTCTCGAAAGGCAGTTGCCCTGTTAGCAATTCATAGAAAGTGACTCCCAGCGAGTAAAAGTCAGTGCGGTAATCGATCGCTCGGTTCATTCGCCCTGTTTGTTCTGGCGATATATAGGCTAGCGTCCCTTCTAGTACATTGGGGTTGCGTAGAGTTTGGTTTTCTTGCGAGAGAACCGTTGCAATACCAAAATCGATGAGTTTGAGTTGACCCGTCATTGGATTCAAAACAATGTTGGACGGGTTAATATCTTTGTGTATGATGTGGCGTTGCTGCACTTGACCGAGAATGTCAGCAATCTGAATGGCAAGGGACAAAAACTCGCTTAGGGAGAATTGCCTTGTTTGCATTAATTTCTTGAGAGATTCACCCCCAAAATCTTCCAGTACCATCATCCAATGGTTGTTGTCGTTTTCTAAGCTATAGGCATTCACTACCCCCTCTAGGTCTAAGCTTTTAGTGATTTCATACTCCCGCTTGAACCTAGCTATTGTTTCCGGTGATGGATAGGCTTGTTTCAGGATTTTGAGGATAACAGGTTGATGATCTGCTTGCCTTTGTCCGCCATAAATCAGCGAGTTGGCACTTTCATACAGGTTTTTGATAATTTTGTAGCCGGAAATCTTGAGCATCGTTAGTTCGCTTCTTGGTGGTTTCAAAGGACAATAGACTCATTGACTGACAAAATAGCTGCCAGCAGAATCTCATCAACCTTCTCTTTTTTATTTGCCAAGGCACCCAATCTTTATCTAAAAAATATTTTACAAATTTTATAAATTCATTTCCGAGAGATTTGTCAGCTAATACCAATTTCCCGTGAACACATAGCAACAGACATATGGGTTAGGAGATTATATTTGGCTTGAAAGGGAACTCCTTGACAGGGAATAGGAAACAAAAAATTGTCCTAACAATTGTGGCGACTGCTATATTACACAATTCGCTCCCCCAGTCCCAGGACAACAAAAAGCGCTCTTCAACATAACCCATCAGTTGGTAGCGGTTAGAGGGGTTGCGACACAATGTAGAGCACAATATGTTGTACCCTTACGTAACTTTAGCTATGCAATCCGTAATAACGAGAGGGATTATCCCAGAGTAGCTTTTGCACAGTCTTTGGAGATAACCGCTCTTCAAGCGTTACAACGTCCTTGATCGCATTTGTCTTGTGATCGATATGGGGGAAATCGGAACCCAAAATTAAGTTATCACAGCCAATGCGATCGATCATTTCGCAAAGATAAGGCTCACTGGGTTCAAACGAGACAAAGCATTGGCGACGGAAATATTCCGAAGGCTTCATTTTCACGTTATCTTTGACTTCCCAAGCGAAGTTTTCATACTCTTCATCTAACCGCCACAGCCAGTAGGGTACCCAACCACAACCCGATTCTAGAAACCCTACTCGTAAATTAGGGTGGCGTTCTAGCACTCCTCCTTCAATCAGTGCCAACATTGCCATCATCTGTTCCATGGGATGAGAACAGGCGTGCATGGCAAAACGGGAGTTAAATCGATCTGCTCCTGTAGATGGCAACTGGCAATGAGTGCCTTCATGGATGCTAACAGCTATCCCTAAGCGATCGCATTCCGTCCAAAAAGGTTCATAGGCAGAGTCACAAAGTAGTCGCCCCTTGACTGGGTTAGGTCGCAAAAATACAGCTTTCCAGCCCCATGCAGCAATTTGATGCAATTGGGGCACCATGTCGTCGGGTTCATGCAGATTAATTGCTCCCACACCTCTAAGAATTTGCGGGTCATAACTACAAAAGTCTCGCAACCAATGATTGTAGGCGTGGGTGAAGGCTCCAGCTAATTGCGGCTCCATGGTATCCACCGCAAAAAGCCATAGCCCCATAGTGGGATAGAGAAAAGAGATATCAACCCCCATTTTCTTAATGGCTTTGACTTGAGATTCTGGCTCATAGCTACTGATTCCATAGCTGGTGTAATCCCGAATCATCACTTTTAGCCCCTCGCGCTGGAGTTGTTCGGATACCTTGTTAACAATCTTCTCACCCTCGACTGTCATATCCCTCGACGGCGCACGGCTCTTAAATGCAGGTTCGAGGTACTGTTCCCACATCTCAATTGGCTCGAATACATGGCAATCGGCATCTATAATTTGATATCCCTTGTACATGGCTCTTTTGATGTTAGGAGTTAGGAGTTAGGAGTTATATATAGGCTGGGGACTGCTGAATGACTCTTTTTTGTTTTAATAGAGCTTAGCAGTGCCCATCTTTTGCCTTTAGTTTTACGACCCGTTAAAAAAATGCAGGCAGAGGATTCAACTGCTCCTCCGTGAGGGGATGAGTTAACCAACCCAATTTGACGGGTACATCATATAGCCGACCCGCTCCAAATCGAGGCCAGAAATGCCGCAGTCCGGGTACAATCACTTTTACTACCGATAAGCCAAGGTCGGGTCGGGTCATATCCAACACTACTGTTTCTAATCCTTTTGCTTGGGCAATACTCACGCAGTTTTTCACATCTATATAGATGTCGTCACTCCACTGCTGGGGATAGTCGGAGCAAGTCTTTGCGGGTGAGGTTTGATTGGGAAGCAGATAGGGATGGTTTTTGAGGGTTGCTGTTGTCCACCAATCGATCGCTTCTTGATCGCGATCGCGATATGCTTTTTTTGGATCGATCATGCCCAAAAACGTAGCAGGAAGTGATTGATTGAGTTCAGTTAAGGCGCGGAGAATGGCGAGGTGTGGGTCAAAGTGCGCTCCGAAACCGAGAATAATGTTCTCCTCAAGTTGGTCGTTTCGCCGTGAGATGGCGGCGAAGGCGGGAATGTTCAAATCGCTGGTAATATCGAGTACCCAAAGGTCGCGATGGAGTTTTTTGTAATAGGTTAACAGTTCCTGAAAGTAGGGTTCCTCAAAGCTGGAAAGCTCCACGGCTGGTTTAGGTAAGCGACTGTACCACCATAGGGCAATGCTGTCTCGCTCCACCAATTCCATAAAGCCTTGTAAGATTGCCTCTTCCAAATTGTTGCCACTGGCACATCCGTTGGTGTCGGCACTCGCGAATAGGGCGTTGTATTTTTGGGAATAACCGGAGTAACAGTAAGCGGTTGAGATATATCGAGGTTCATTGTAGGTTAACGACCAAGCAGGACTCCATTCGATTTCCCTGTCGTCGTCAAATTGTTCTGGAATCCAATCAAAGCTGATACGATTTCCATTGAGGCGATCGCGATTCTGGAATTGGCGATCGCTAAATAGCATACAGGCGTTCGGGTGAATAGCTGTGCCCAAGTCTTTGAACTTAGCTCGGATTCGCGGTTCATCTCCTTGAAATATACCTGTGTATCGCTCAATCGCTTCGCACAATGCGCTGACTTTTGCCTGTATGTGACTTTTTCCCTTGCCGTAGGATTCGCTTCTGAGACTTGCTTGCAGCTCATCCAAGTTATCGCTAGCATCGACAATGCCATAACCGGCGGTATAAGAAGGTGTCAATCCAGCCTCTTCCTCCCATGTCGAGGCTTGCCGAAGAGCGCCGATAATGCCAGTAATGGGACTGATGTGGTGTGCGAACTGTTTGAACGTTTGCTCTGGCGAGACACTGCGATGTCCGCCATCACGGGTAAACGATTTCTTTCGGCTTTGTAGTGCAATCGAAGCTAATAGTCTAACCTCTCCCCTAATCAGAGAGGGGGACAATTCTCTGGGGACTCCACATCTCGGACATTGGGGACGCCGGAGGAGAACGTGGTTGCACTTTTCTAAGGAGAGGGCGTTGAGAGTGACGATATTACCTTCTAAACTTTCGTTTTGAGAGCAAACTACCCATTTCGCCACCTCAGTTGCGGCGATGCCAAGGACTGTAGAAAGGGTGGAGGGTAAAGCGGAAAGGGAGGTGGGCAAGGGTTGAGTTGTATTTTTTCGCTGTTGCAGGTAGCGTTCGACTTTTCGATGTCCTCGCAATCGATGCGCTAGGCATTCCCAGCACCCCGTTTTACCGGGAATAAAGACAGGGCCAATCCACATCTCTATTCCTATAGGTTTAACCAACATCCACGCGCGATCGCAACTCAATGCTTCCTGATTGAAATTATCCAAACCCTCTTGCAAATAATCATCAGTCAGCACTACTGAGTACTCGCCACCCTCACTGACACGAACTCCAACGGATGCCAGCATGGTTTTGAACGGTTCAGTGTCGATTTCACCCAAGGAAACCACAGAAACGGACACCTCTTGCAAGCGTTGAGTGACTTGCTCTGAGTCTTTACCCAGCATCTCCCAAAATGCCGCTTGTGTTGATGGTATCGATGGTTTGGCATCAACGATATAGCCTTTACTTTGCAAGCGAGTGAGCAAGTAAAATACTTCGGGGGCTGATATTTCGTTCTGGAGGATAGCAATAATTTCTTCTACAGTGTGTTTGCCATCAAGAAGCGGCGCTAAGCGAATATAAGCATCTCCGCGCAGTAGGAAATGTTCATTTTCGGAAATTAAAAACACGCCATCTGAGGGGACAATTTCACAATGGAAACACGGCTTAAACCTCGGTTGGCGTATCATTGTATATTTTTAAATGCTTGATTACAACCTTTGATGTTTGACTTTTCCTCGTTCTCAACCTGAATCTAGTGCAGCAAAGCCCAAATAAGTGACCGTCCAAACAAGTCAAATCTACCTTGGAGCCTTATTGCACTAGTTCCAAACAGGTAACTCCTCAGTTCAAGATACTCTCAAGAGTCCATACAATCCATCTTGTTTGGCATAGTTATAAAGTGCATCCTCGTCTGTAGTTCGTAATGCCTCCGGTGGAGGAGGAAGCGCCAAGAAACCTTCCTCAGAGTCTGGATCGTTTACATACTGAAGAATAATACGACTAGCTTCTACTAAACTTTCAGGTTCCTCAGAGCTGGCTATTGCTTCGAGTGTTGCTTTCGGGTCTTTATTCAATCGTCGCAGAAAGTCATTTGGATCTTTACTCCAAGCGTAAGCAAAAATACGTGCCCAAGAATCTCGATATTCTTGTGGAGGGGGTGCCATAATTTACCTCTGTTTATCCGTTAGTTTTGCAAAATAGTCAAGTACACTAATCCGTTACAAGGCTTATGCGATTTTATAGGGGATAGGCTAATCTTTAAACGACGCCATCTATAATAATCTCAAGATTACCAACGCTTAAGAGTTGCCAAACCGTTGATTTTTAATTCAACTACACCGAAAAATTCCGTACATTCCATCCTGATTGGCATACAAATAAAGTTGTTCTTCGCTTAATCCCTGCAAAGCGGGTGGGATAGCAGGCAGCGACACGAAACCGTACTCACAGTGATCGCTACTGACATACTCGAGAATAGTGGCACAAGAGCAAACTAAATGTTCGGGACTGCCCGAGTTTACTACATTAGTAATTGTATCTTTTGGATCTTTCCTCAATCGTTGCAGAAAGTCTTGATTGTCCTTATGCCAAGCGTGACCAAAGACATGCGCCCATGCATCTGCTAAGTCTGGAGGGTACACTGCATCAATCATAAGTTACCTCTTTTCAAACTTTCAATTGGAAGAATAGCCAGGTAAACTAAAGCGCAAATTCAGATAATTTTTCTGGAATCATAGCAATATACCAGAGCTTTTTCTTTTAATTTTTGTCAAGAGAGTTTTTCAAGAGTTGACAATACGCGAAATTCCGTGAAAAGCTTTTGTTTTGAGATTGGGATACTATAACTTGACAAAAAAATCGACAACTGGTAAAGAGCTAAATTATAGTGTTTTGCCGCTCAGTGATGTCCGAAATTTGAGTAAAGATGCAATGATCACGACGAAAAAATAGGCGAAGAGGAAACTGTGTCAGTAGACTTAACCCAAACCTATATCGATCCCAACGAGCCGAAATATCAACCGATGTTAGAGGACTTACAAGGAAATATCCTCAAAAGTCACGAACGAGACTACTCGGCACATATTTTTATAAAATTCAAGGCAGATTCAGACGCTGCCAGAAAATGGATTCGTTATTTTGCACAAGGATTTGTGACATCTGCTCAGAAGCAGTTGAATGATACTGTCACAGATAAAGAAAGTAACTCTCAAGGAGTAGGAAGGCTGTTTGCCAACTTTTTCTTATCCTATAGCGGTTACAAAGCGCTTGGATTTAATTTAAAAATAACCAATGGTATCGAATTCCCAAGTCCAGCATTTAAAGTCGGTATGCGGACATTTCAGCCGGTACTAAATGACCCCCCAGTTGATGAATGGGAAGAAGGGTTTCATCAGAAAATCCATGCCTTAATTCTCCTAGCAGATGATAATCCAGACTATTTAGAGGAGCAGGCAAAAAAAGTCATAGAGGAAGTCGGGGATGTTGCCGATATCGTCAACACAGAAGTAGGCATTGTACTCAGAAATAAACAAGGGCAGGCTATTGAACATTTTGGTTTTAGAGATGGAGTGAGTCAGCCTCTATTTTTGAAAGAAGATATAGATAAAACCAAAAAGCAAGGTATTGATCAATGGGACTCCAGTGCTTCCTTAAACTTAGTGCTGGTGAAAGACCCCTTTGGTCAAGGAGACAATAGCTTTGGCAGCTATCTTGTGTACCGAAAGCTTGAACAAGATGTGCATGGTTTTAAAGCAGCGGAGCAAGAACTTGCTAAAAAGCTCAGATTATCAGGTAAAAATGCAGAAAGAGCAGGAGCCTTGGTTGTAGGGCGATTCAAAGATGGAACGCCTGTAACACTTTCTCCGGAAGAAAAAAGCCTCGATCCAAATTTTAATAACTTCAATTATGATGACGATTTAGATGGTAGCAAATGTCCTTTTCACGCCCACATCCGTAAAGCCAATCCGCGAGGTGATAAAAACCATAAAGAGGAGACATTGCAAGAGCAACGCAACCATCGTATTGCTCGTAGAGCTGTCAGCTACAGCGAAAAATCGGATGTACGAGATAAGTCCCTTTCACAACTCTCGCAATTTCAAAATCAACTGAGGCATTTAAGAAAGGTGACACTCCAGCCAGCAGCAGACGAGAAAGTTGGATTATTGTTTATGTGTTTCCAAAGTGATATCTTTAACCAGTTCATGTTTATGCAAAAGAACTGGTCTAATAATCAGCACTTCGTAAAATATAAAGCGGGTGTAGATGCTGTCACGGGTCGCATGAAACAGGTATTTGATGGACAGAATTGGCCGAAAGAGTGGGGGAAGCCGAAAAAAGTACAGTTTGATTTTTCTCATTTTGTGACCCCGAAAGGTGGGGAATTCTTCTTTGCTCCCAGCATCAGTTTCCTCAAAACGATTGAACCTAATTCGTAATTATTAAATTCCTCATAGGCTTCGTCCCGCTATGCTGTTAACGCGCTAGGCTACGCAAACGCTAATGTGACTAAAAACGAGTTGGAATCTGCGACCTCTTCTCTTAGGTCGTCCAGTTTTAGCTGGAGTTTAAATCTTCATCTAAAAGTCGGTTACGAACTATAGCAGTCCTAGATGTAAGGTAAGAAAAATTAACCACAGATGCACACAGATACACGCAGATAAATGATTTAATTCGTACAATTCATCTAGGATGGCTGTACAAATTTTCAAATAGCTAAATAATCAAGCGATCACTGTATGCAATTTTTGATCAAAAAGGCGCTTGATTGGATAAAATTTTGAAACTTTTTTTAAAGTTGGCGTAGGTGAAGTGTGAAGTATCGATGCATGACTCGCTTTCCCTACGACCTTAGGTAGTACTGTGCTATCTTTCATTGCCAAGAGAGATTTTATATCTCCTGCTGATATACTTAAACCTGTTAGTTCTTGCGTAGGGATTGATACATCTTGATGAAATTCAAACGTCCCTTCCTTGAGTTGAAATAAAGTAGAGACTTGATTTAACACTTGAATATTAAAGAGTTGTTGGAGTTGTTCTGCTCGTAAGACGCCTTGATTTTTGAGATAATTGCCCAGTGGTTCACCCAATAACGAACACCAACGAACCAGTTTTTCGAGGACGCGATCGCTCACCCACTGATGTTGCTCAATTAGCCTGATAAGCCCTTGACTATCTAAGCAGTAAGACGCCGCTACAATACGACCCTTAGACACCCAGATATAATGAGCGAAAGGAGAAATTGAAGATTGTGATAAAGCACGAACTGCCAGCAAACCTGTTTTTTGTCCTTGCTCGACAAATTGTAAAATTTCTAGTAAAGAGAAGTCAGTGAAAGAGCCTTTAATAAACATGGCGATGTAGATGTGAATTAAAAACGAAGAGTTAATTTGAAAAAAGGTGATTGGCAATAAGGACGTAACTCAATTTAATCCTGTAAGCTTTAATTAAAAAAAACTGAATCTTGAGCAAAAGCGATTCATTTTTGCCTTGTTTGTTTGAGTAAATTAAGGATTTTTTTAAGTTAAGTTCAACCCGATAGAGGGCAAAATTAAAGATTAAAGGTTATTAAATTTTGTTAATTAATATTTAAGTTTTAGTCCAGACTAGTAAAACTATTCTGTTAATTTTAAAGCTATTAAATTTATCAAAACTTAGAAGTAACTTACTTCACTTTTTTTTTGAGATTTAAATCATTGACAAAAAAATACAAGTATGTATTAAATATACCGAGTGATGGGTACCTGGCTTTACACCCGGAGGCATTCGTCAAACCCTTTTCAAAATGAAGTTAAATACCTTTGATAGATGATTCAATATTAAAAGGTAGGCAAAATTTAAAGAATTTTAGCAGAGGAGGAAAACATTGACATACCGCATTTTGAGTTTAGATGGTGGTGGCATTCGTGGCGTGATTGCAGCAGTTATCCTGTCAGAGGTGGAGAGATATTTAGGTCAGCCTTTAAATCAATATTTCGATTTGATTGCAGGAACCTCTACAGGGTCAATTTTGGCATCAGCAGTCGCCATTGGCCTCAAAAGCCAGGATATTATCAGACTGTATAAAGAGAAAGGGCAAAGAATTTTTCCCTATCAAAGCCGCTTTTCGTGGGAACGATTCGGATTATTGGTGAAATATGGTTTATCAGCACCCAAGTACTCAAATGATGGACTGATTGCGGTACTGCAAGAGCAATTTGGCACAAGAAAATTATCTGATATCTATGATTCACCAAGACTCTTGATCATCGCATACGATACTCTAGGTCGAGAACCGATTGTTTTTAAGAGCTGGCGTCAAGACGAAGATTATTTCAATGTTCCTTTGTGGGAGGCGTGTGTTTGTTCGTCATCCGCCCCAACCTTTTTTCCCGCTTATCTGCTAAGGACTCCAAGAAAGCAATTTTCTGCGATCGATGGAGGAATTGGGGCAAATAATCCTTCTGCCTCTGCCCTTGCCGAAGTTCTCAGACTCCGTCAACCCATTGATGAAATTGCTCTACTCTCAATTGGGACGGGAAGTTCAGAGCAACCTTTTCCTTGGGAAGAAGCTCGCGGATGGGGCATTAGCCAATGGTTATGGAAAGGACGCCTGCTAGATGCCGTGTTTGATGCTTCTGCGGATATTCACGAGTACATTAGTAGACAAATGCTAAGTGCTCCGGGGCTGGCGAATGAACAATGCGATCGCTATCTGCGGTTACAACCCCAGATCATGAACTATGAAATAGATGATGCTAGACCAGAGAATCTGGATAATCTAATAATTTTTGCGCGAGATTACATTGAAAAGAACAAAAACTTGCTGCAAAACTTCATTAAGAATAACTGCGTTTAGGTATTTCCCCAAACATCAGTTACCGTGGGGTAGGCACTACACTCCAAGCATTCCATCAACTTTTCAACTTCTGTAGATAGTGCCCACCCTACAACTGAGTGGTGTCGGATGAGTTAAGCTCTCTGCTCCTCGGTAAAATGAGTGAATGACTCCAAAAGCTCGGAAACAATTTGCTCAACATTGGCTACGTAGTGACAAGGCACTAGACAGCATTGTCACGGCGGCTAATCTGCAAAAAGGCGATCGCATTTTAGAAATTGGCCCTGGTACCGGCATCCTGACTCAGCGCTTGTTGCCAGAAGTCCAGTCTGTCGCTGCTGTTGAAATTGACCGCGACTTGTGCGAACTTTTAGTGAAAAAGTTTAGGTCAAGTGATAACTTCTTACTCCTCCAAGGCGACTTCCTCACCCTCGACTTAGAAGCACAATTCATTTCCTTCCCTAACTTCCAACACCTCAATAAAGTCGTCGCCAATATCCCCTACAACATCACGGGGCCCATCTTAGAAAAATTGCTCGGTACTATTTCTCAGCCAGCGGCAGAACCCTATGATTTAATCGTACTGTTAGTGCAAAAGGAAGTCGCAGAGCGGTTATATGCAAAGCCTAGTTCTAGGGCATTCGGTGCCTTGTCTGTGCGGGTGCAGTATTTGGCAGAGTGTGAATTAATCTGCAATGTCCCTGCTAAAGCCTTTTCCCCACCCCCGAAGGTAGATTCTGCGGTTGTGCGCTTACAGCCACGGTCGATTGACGTTCCCGCCACTGACTCCAAACGCCTAGAAACATTGGTGAAACTGGGTTTTTCCAGCAAGCGGAAAATGTTGCGAAATAATTTGAAATCCGTGGTGGATAGCGATCGCCTTACCCAATTACTGGAACAATTAGATGTTAACCCTCAAGCACGCGCAGAAGACCTGAGTGTGCAACAGTGGGTGGCACTGAGTAATATCCTAGTTCCTAGTCCTTAACTATGCGCTCTTACTCCCTCATTGCTCCAGCCAAAATTAACCTCTATCTGGAAATCTTAGGCGATCGCGCCGATGGCTATCACGAGTTGGCCATGATTCTCCAGAGTATCGAGTTAGCCGATCAAATTAACTTGCGTGCATTGGGAACAGAGACAATTCTCATCCACTGCAACCATGCTCAAGTCCCTGTTGATCGGAGTAACCTCGCTTATCGTGCTGTAGAATTAATGGCTCAGGAATTTCCCGATCAGTTTGCGAAGTTTGGTGGGGTGGAAATTACCATCAATAAGCAAATTCCAGTCGCAGCCGGTTTAGCAGGGGGTTCCACCGATGCGGCTGCGGTTTTGGTGGGTGTGGATATGATGTGGCAGTTAGGACTGACTCAGCCGGAGTTACAAGATTTGGCAGCCAAGCTGGGTTCAGATGTGCCGTTTTGTTTAGCAGGAGGAACTGCGATCGCTACCGGTCGGGGTGAGCAATTATCTCCTTTGCCGGATGTCGAACATCTATATGTTGTATTAGCAAAAGACCGCAACTTGATGATTTCCACGGCTTGGGCTTATCAAGCTTATCGTGCTGAATTTGGTCATGCCTACGTCCGTGATACCGAGAGTTTAGAATCTCGTGCAGCAAGAGTCCATTCTGGCCCGATGGTTCATGCCATTTACAACAAGAGTGGAACGGAGATTGGGCAACTGTTGCACAATGATTTAGAGAAAGTGGTTTTACCAACAACGCCCCAAGTCACACGAATTCGGGATGCATTTCAAAGTACTGGAGTTTTAGGGACGATGATGTCGGGTTCGGGCCCAACTGTATTTGCCCTTTGCGAATCAGAAATGCAGGCGAGAGAAGTTCAGCAAAAAGTGAGAGGTATGATTCCTGACCCTGATGTAGAGTTTTGGGTAACGAAGTTCTCTAATCGGGGAATTCAAGTGGTTTCGCAAGTCAGTTAAACAATATTGCGAACAGGGCTTTTTGCTTCATGCCACGATAGGGTAAAGGGACAAAAGCCCTTCAATAAATCTCTTACTTTCTCGGAAATAACCAAAGACACTGAATACAGATAATAGCGATCGCATTTTTTGAAACCTAACCCATAGATAGACTTATGAAAAATCTGACTCCGACACCCAATAAAGATACCCAAGCCGAACAATCCCAGGATGCACTGCCGAGTCCATTGAAAGCCTTGACGGCGACATTGATTGCTGGAGGATTTGCGATCGCACTTTATTTCCTCACGTCTTCTATTGCCCAAACCTTTGCCAATAAACCTATTACCTCCACCAACCCGACAGCAATTAATATTTCTGCTGCTGTGCGGACTTTGGTTGTGGGTATCAGTACGCTGGCAACCTTTGTCTTTGGTTTTATTGCTGTTGGTTTAGTGATTGTAACGATTTATTCAGTAATTGAACAGTCGAAAAATAAATCAGCACCGCCTTCTGATGCTCAGTAATTTCTAAGGAGTACCGCACTGAACCGCATCGCCCCCGTTAGGGATGAAAGAAACTCTTCCCTCTTTCCTTCTGCCTTCTGCCTTGTGTTTCTTGAAAAGACAAGATGGATTGGTCGTCATCTCTATGTCCTCAAGAGAAAGCATTAAACCGCTACTCTCTCATCGAGTTGCAATTCACACTGATGGAAAACATAGTTAACAGCAGCAAATAATTTATCTAAATCCTGTATAAGGTAGCGGTTGTTATTTTTAGTAAAAATTTTTTCTTCGAGCTTACCAAACTCCCAATCTGTACCATTAGAAACTATACCAAATATAACGATAGGTAGCTCCTCGTTCAGTTTTTGTGCTGCGACCATTTCCGCCAGACACTGCGCCCAGCCTTCATGAAATTTATCTTGTTTTGCTTCAACTAGTAAAAAATAAGGCTTGTCAAATACGACTTTCCCTAAAGGGGAGCGTTTTGCCAGAATATACTCAGGAAATCCTGAAAGATTTTCATCATAGATAAGGGCTTTATGCCCCCATAAAACAAATTGACTACGATAACATTTCCAAACTTCTTTGAGAATTGGATAAATTAGATTCTCGCAAATTGAAAATTCTGAAGCATTCGGCACGCCATCTTGCATAACGGTTTGCAAGTCTTCTCGGAAGTAATCAGAGATACTAAATTCAAGTTCACCCATGAAATTGGCTTCGGTGTAAATAATCTGAAATTCCTGTAGAACTGAACCGATATCTTTATAACTACTAAAAGCCATCTTGACCTCTTAAATCCGTTCATTCATCTACTTTTACCACTTTAGCGGTTTGACTTTGGAGAGGAGATCTCGCGGTTGTGGTTTTGTCTGAACTAATTAAGGTTCATGAGAAGGAGATGAATTGAGTTTTGTTGGTATTGGCGTCTTTGCTTACGCTCAATAGTGATGTAGCGCTTTCTGATGCTCAGTTTTTTCTATTACTTCTAGGAGGGGAATTTTTCTGCTTGGCAATAGATTTTTGGCGGTGCTTCACTGAAGTATCGGAAGAAAACTGGACACAGCCACCCTTCTTTATTATGGAGTGGCCAGCGATACCAGTGACCGCCATATTCTTCTCGTAGCCAAACAAGTTCGGCTTGATACCCTGGAAAGGGGTTTGCTGAGAACAACAGCTTGAATTTGCGATCCGCATTGGGGATGTCTTGTACAAGGATATCGATCATTTCGGGGATGCCACTGACGAAAGGTTCTTGCACTAACCCGACTGCTTCATCATCGAATACCCAGGTGTGTTCGTAGCGGTAGGGGAAAATTACCATCATGGCGTTAGACATTGCATTCACCTCCCTGAAACAGTGACGATTGAGGCTGACAATCTTTCAAGTCTCGCACCAGAACTCATCATCGAGTATTCGAGCTTCGTTGTCGAGTATCAAAGACTCTTACGAGAGTATCAAAGACTCTCTCACCAGTATCAAAGACTCTTACGAGAGGATCAGAGACTCTTTCACGAGGGACAAAACCTCTTCTACCTTTGACAGGAGTAGCCCGCATCAGCTTCACTTCAAAGCAGCTTGCAATAACTCTCGCATGGACTTAGCCTACTGGGTACTCCCAATAGCAATAGTGAGTTCAGCCTGTCTCTTGTCTTTATTTGTGATTACAGATATCGTCACAGAGATGGCGATCGCTTTCTTCAACATAGAGATTAGTGGCTAGGTAATCATTTAGCCAGAAGCACTTACTATAGGCGCTCTTGAAAAGAAGATTACGCTACTCAAGTGGTTCCAGCAATCCCTGAACGGATACAATCCGCTGCTGAAAGTACCAATTCAGAAGGACTCTGAGCATTGTTATTTGGGCGTAATCTCGTCTCTTACGTTAGTCGCGATCTTTGTAGAAGCTGCCAAATATTCTACTTAACTTAAATCTGTGGCGCATAAGGTTAGTTAACCGTCTTACAAAGATATAGCAACCGATAAGGTTCACACCAATTATTAGACTACCTGCAAGCAGCATCCGATATGTAGTCTTTAGGGTGGAGTGAGCAAAATTACGGTTAACTTTTCGCAGAGAAATACCAATCCGGAGAGTCCCCTTTTTTTCCCCAGACACATCGCGCATATCTGCGGCAACTTCCATTATGGGTTCACCCTGATGCCCTCGCAGTTGACCTTTAGGAAGCTCAACTGTTCGTAGGAGGTATGTTTCCTCTAGGTGAGTTCCTCCATAGACTTTCCATGCTGACTCTGTAACCTTGGCTGAAACGACATCAGGAAAGAACTGTTCTTGAAAATCAGCGGGCGCAGCAGCGACAATTTGATTAGATAACCGAGCGTCTGAAACAAGAAGATAGACAAATGATGGATTGCGTTCTAGCAGTAGGTTGATTCCTAAGCGGATTTGACTCCAATTCTGATTTTCTAGTTCGTCTGCCCAAGCATTGGATAATGCTATAGCAAACATTTGCGCTTCCTGCCGCGTCTGCAATCGGTAGGTAGCAATCGTATCATTTACCAACACCCACAACACAGTCGATATTATCAAAATAAACGACAATATGGGTACCATAATGAATGTTCTTACAATTATCTGCTCTATGTTCTGTTCGACGCGACTTAACTTCTGTTCGCTTAACTTTCGTTGTGTTCTCTCTTGTTCCAGTTGTTTAGTTAAAGTTGCTAGCTTAGGTTCTTGTTGGCGGCGAATTAGAGCAACTAGGTAATCATGAACCAGTTGATAGCGATTAGCTGGATTGTCGGGTAATAAAAATACTAATCTCGAATCCACAAAAATCTTTAATACCAAATCTAACTGATAAACTTCTGATGCCAAGTCTGAAGCTAATTCCTTTAAATCTGTTTCCAGTTCAATGCGAGTTTTGAGTGGACGAGTATTGTTTTCATCCGTGAGCAAGTACAAAATTAGTCCTGCTGCTTGTTGATTTTCTCTGCCACAATCCGCCACCACAGCTTCCACATATCGCTGTACTAATTGTGCTTTTGTGCCGCATTCTCGATACTGATGTAGCGTTGTAATATTTTCGGTTTGCAGTTGCGCCCCTACGATTTGCAGCTCAATCGGGCGCACCATATCTGTGTCTTCAGCTAAATCCCTCACTAGTTCATCAACTAGGGCAGGCTCTAAGTAAAACTGAGAACGTTCTGTTAAGCCCTCAATGATTGACTTAGCATCTTCCCTAGAAAAATTCCCTAACTCATATCGATTTCCTTTATTGAGGATATCGTTATTAATAACATTAATTTTGGCAAGACGTTCGCATTCTAATAAATAATGGAGATAATCTTCTCGAAGTGAGAAAATTACCTTCACATAGGGGATATTGAGACAAGTACTCAAAAACTCAAAAAAAGGTCGCCTTGCTGCTTGGCTGGCATAGACAAAGAAAAACTCTTCAAACTGATCAAAAATCCAAACCGTTATCAGATTACGGTTTTCATTCTGTTGCAGTTGTTCCACAATCTCTGCCGTTGAATTCAGTGGCTGAGGCACGGCTTCCCCCCTTGTTGCCAGCGCCTCTGTCAACAATTCTCCTAGCGCTTCTATCCAATTGCTATAAAACCTTAATGGAATTGGCAAAACATCGCGGGTCTTAATGATTTTCTGTTTTAAGGCTGGGATTAATCCTGCATTCACCGTGGAACTCTTCCCCACTCCTGATTCCCCATGAATCACTGTTAACTTACAGTCATCACGGACAATTCTCTCTATGAGGCGATTGACATCGAATTGGCGACCAGAAACAGCTATTTCCTGAGCAACGACCTCTTGAGTCTGCCCTGGAGAGAGTACAACGCCTTGCCCCTCTCCTGACCTAATCTGAGGTTGAGGCTGGAGGCGACTGGCACCCACAAAAGCCCGGAAACCATACTGCCCCTCAATTAACTGTCGCTCTTGCTTAACCTGAAAGGCTTTTAGATATTGCTTTTGCTCGAAGTAAAGGACTCTTAGTGCTTCTAAAATCCGAATGTATAGCCTTGGGTCATCCTGTGGAGCACTCTGTATTTTCGCCCTTTCGAGACTATTTACCGCATCTTGGGGGCAATTGAGTCCTTGCTGTGCTTGTGCCAAAAGCAGCAGATACAATCCCTGACCTTGGTTTATGGATGTTTCAGCTAAAAGTTGCAGTGCCTGCTGGGCTAGTCGCTTGGCTTTCACCCAGTTAGAACGTTTCAGCGCCACCTCAGCTAAAAAGCCGTAATCGCGTGCCAGTTGGATAGAGCTGCCGTAAGTTTGATGTAAGCTCAGTGACTTTTGTGCCAATGCTTGCAACTCATCCCACTGTTCCAAGTTTTGCAGTACCTCACCCAGTTGAGTGCTCAACTCAGCCACTAAATCCGGGCGTTGTGCTTGCTCAAAAACCTCGACACTTTGCTGGAAATAGTGCCTCGCCTCTGCCCAATAGCGCTTGTTCTCAGCCCGATTCAACTCGGCATAGCGGAGATGACACAACCCCAGATGAAACAGCAGCACACCTTGGCGTTCTAAATTTTCCGTTTGCTGCCAAACTGCCAAGCTTTGCAGATACTTCTCGATCGCAGCATCAATCTGATGGCGATTGTACTCATCCCAACCGAGAACTAAATCCACACTAGCAGCTAAATCTGGCTCTAAAACCCGACCCCACTTTTGTAAATCCTTCAGAGCAAATTCCAGTTCTTGGCGATGTTGTCGAGTTGGGAGTTGGGAGTTGGAATTTTGGATGGAAAGTTTTCCCAATCTCCCGTTGAGACTGCCTGCATCCGGAGCGAGGATGCTGCCAAACATCGAGTCCGCCCTTTCTCGGAGCAAATCAATTAACTCCTGTTTACTCAAAAAAAATGAAATGGGTGTAGCTGCCCAGTTATGAAAATCCGGCGCTAACCGCATCATTTTTTTTAGCACTTCATCCGTTACCCACAGTACCAAAGGGAACTTAAAACTTTTGCTAAATTCATCCCGGACTTGGTTGGTGGCTAGTAACAAGTCGTCGAGTTTACCGACATTTTCCAAACCCAGCACCATCAAAGCAGGCAACTGCTCATCCCCAAATTCAGTCTGAATGGCTGTATAAAGGGTGTGAGCAGACCGAGGGAGCATCAATTCTCGAATTTCTACAGGACATTCGTCTCTTAGGCGTTGCAGCATCTGCTCCTGCAAATGCCGATAGTTGCAGCGCACGAGAATCAGAGAAAACCTGCGCCCACTGGTAAAGGAAATTGCCCTGATCAATGTCTTGAGCGATCGCTCGTTATTGATGTCAACAGTTTCACGGGGGTTTGAGTCTGACATAACTCATCTTAGATGGCGTGAGACGACTTCTCTGTTCCGTTCACTTCTCAGGAAGCCTAGAAGGATGATTTGATCTAACACTGAACCACTAACGATTCTGCTGTAACAACTTAAACTTTTCCGTTTCTGCCAAAACTGGGTTAATCCCAAACCAGCGCCCTTGTATATCCTGATACTCAAAGACAAACAGACTACGCAACAGAATTTGATGTCCATCTACTCCGCTCACACTTTGCTGCTGCACCACCTCACTCAGCAATTGCCACTCATCATCCGTAATGGCTAAAACTAAGTTATCCCGTTGTTCTCGAATCACTTGTTCTAGGCAAGTCCGCGACAAAGGTGGGTCTTCTTCCTGTAGACAGCGAGAGAGCATTCCCAACAAAGTCCGTGCATGGCCCCCACTAATTCGGCACAAACGATCTAAGGTTTCTGGACTATCAAACACCTGAGTAACCCAATCGAGACGTTGCTCTGGCTCAACCTCCGGAAATGCTCTTGTCAGTACCATCTGCCTCAGCAAGACAATTCCCTCCTCATAGTTCCTGCCATCCCGTGATTGTACGGGTACCATTGGCAACATTTTAGGAGCCACCCCACCCCCAAAACGATTCGTTAAAGCTTGATTCTCATTGGAAAAAACTAATCCCAGTGGAATTGTGTAGACTACATGACAATTCAGTTTCCGTAACTGTTCACCTCGGTCAACAAATAAGTATTCTGGCTGGGTGCGTCCTAAATCAGTGCGGCGGTCATCCACTCGATCCAGGTTATCTACAATCACCACCAGTCCTTTTTTGCCAATTTGCTTTAGTTCCTCAGTCGCACGTCCCAGTACTTGTTCGTTAAGAGATTCCAAAATTCCGTTAGTACGGGGTTCTAGATACTGTCTTAACCGACTGCGAAGCTTGGGACTTTCTTTGGTTTGAGCCGTAATCTTACCCAATCCCATCGGCAGAGAAAACTCGTTTTTATACGAAAACTCAATGGGGGTTTGTAAAAAATCTGCAACCTCATTAAACAGGTTGACAAAGTAACTGGATTTAAGACTAATGCCAATTTTTTCTAAACTTTCGCTGACTCGACGCAGAACTGCCAACAAGATATCAGTGATGTCCACATCTGCCATATCCAAGTCTTGGGTGGACTCAAAATACACCACATGAAAACCTTGCTGCTCCAAATCTGCTTGAAGTCGGCGCAATTCTGTGGACTTTCCACAGCCAATATGACCGGTAAATAGCTGACAGGTAGGCTGATGAAGTCGCGATCGCATTAAGATCGTTCGTTCTAGTGCTTCAATTATCTTGCCACCCCGTACTGAAGCAAAATCGATATAGTATTTCCGGTCTTCTGGATTGCCAATAAACAGAGTTCTACTTGGATCGCAGGCATCAAAGAATCTTAAAAAGTCTAATTCCATCACCGCTTGCCCGTAAAGAACAATATACCTTTATCTCTACAGACTGAAAAATCTTTTTTCCAGTTATCTAGGAGTAGGCTTACAGGCTAAGTGTAAATTACTGCCTTCACCTTGAGTACTGGTAAATTTATTAAATTCTTGGTATGAGCTTTGTATATCAAAAGGCAGAAGGCAGAAGCCTTTTACTAGTAAGTGGTCGTTTGGGTCGCTAAAGAAAGTCCTAATCTTTATGGCGACATATAGGTAAGCGACTTCAAAGAGGAACGAGATAGTGAATGTGATACCCTTTTGACACGACACTTGCCTAATGCATCGCAAAAATCAGAGCAATTCTGACACAAAGATAACTGTATTAGCTGCTAAACCTAT
>CBKWLJ010000047.1:0-29437 GCA_966675205.1 uncultured bacterium | reverse complement strand
GATTACAATCCCGGCTAGGCCGGAGATTTTTTGTTTGCCTCTACTAATTTACCTTACTTAATTACTTGAGAATCCTTCAGTAATTTTATTGTGTGTTAGATAATCACTGGGCTTCTAAATACCAAACTTACTGATTAAAGCCTCCTCTCAACTCTCAGCATCCGTTGGTAAGAAAGCCATCCTCCTATAATCATCACCAGTGAAAACACACCTAAAAACCAGAAATGTTCTTGAATATCTCCTAAACTTTCGCCATTCGCCCAAACTCCCAATAATGCCTCATTCATCTGATAAATCGGGTTGAATTTGGCAATTTCTAGCAACTTCTGGGGAAACAAAGCGGTGGGAAGAAATGCTCCCCCTAAAATCAAAAGGGGTACCCCAAAAGCAGCAACCAAAGCATTGACATCCTCAGTTCGTCGCGCAAACTGAGTACCGAGAACAAATCCTACACCGACATACGAAATAATGCTGAGTAAAATAATCAAGACTCCTAGCAACAAAGACCCCTGAAATTTGGCTCCTAAAAAAGCCGACAAGGTATAAACCAGGAAGGCTTGACCCATACCAATGCAGCTATGGGCAAAAAAGATACCCATGAAATAGGAAGTTCCACTCAAGGGAGAAATAAATAAGCGCTTGAGCGTTTGCTGTTCTCGCTCTGCCACGACTGTTGCCACACTCCCACCCAAGCAACTGAAAAACAAGGCAGCACCGACCAAAGTGGAAGGGGCAGCACTTTCAAAGGCTTTTGCTGTTGATAGATTGGCTCGCTCTGCCAAAATATACCCGTTGAGTAAGAGAACCGATATCGGGAAAATACTCCAAAAAATCAGGCTGCGGCGTCGTCGCCATAGTTCAATTAATATTCGCTGGGCTACAGCAAGGGTTTCGCGCCAATATTTCATGATTGAGGAAGTGAGCTAACTATATAGATGAGTTCATTATCCAAGCTTGACAAACTCAACATATCCTTCCAAACTACTGACTAGTAGGTAGACTACCAATGGCTCGGTAAGTTGCCGATCGCTAAATCAACTCAACGTGTTTGACCAAGTTCCATTAAATGCACGCGAACGGATCTTGATTGCAGCTGAAACTCTCTTCCGTCAACGGGGTTACAACGTCGTTACCATGCGAGATATCGCACAGGAAGTGGGGATTCGTCAGGCATCACTCTACCATCACTTTTCCACCAAGGAGCAACTGTTCATCACCGTGACTGAACAAGTTTTTGAACGGCACCGCAATGGGTTACAGCAAGCCATCTCCAACGCTGGACCCGATTTGAGAGCCCAGTTACACGCAGCTTCCGGCTGGTTCATCTCACAACCCCCTATCCATTTTTTCAGCCTGATGCATACCGATATGCCCTCTTTGAGTGAGGAGCAAACCCAGCGCTTGGCTTTAATGGCTCAGCAATGCCTCTTTGACCCCATCCGTCAAGCATTCGTAGCAGCGCAAGAACAAGGTCAGATTAGATATGTTAAGCCAAATTTCCTCGCTGGTTTTTTTCTATCGCTGATAGACGGACTCCACTACGCCAGCACTTTACCGGATACCTCACCGAAGGATGTGATGGCTGGTGAAATCGTTTCAGTCATGTTAGACGGGTTGCAACCTCAATAATTTTTTGGCGTTCAAGTCTACTCAATCTATCCATGAACACAGTAGGCCAGAGTCGTCGTGTGAGAATTTAGCTCTAGTGCAACGCGGCGAAAATAACCCATCAGTTCACAAAGGTGCTTACTGTACAATCAATGTCCCTTGAAGCCTCCTGCTTTGGAGTCTTTTGCCTTCTTTCACTAGGTTCTCATGAATCAATCATCCAATTCTCCTCTACCGCCATCTCCTTCATCTTCTTCCCAAACGCAGGAGGGTGAAGAATTAAGCGTCCCATCCATCTCTCGACGGACTGCCCTGAAAGTACTGGGTGTCGGTGCTGTTGGTAGTGTAGTGGCTTACTCTCGTTTCTCCAAACCTCAGCCCACAATTTTTCAGCAAGACACCCTGGATTTACCCCAAAAATTGAGCCAACCCAAACGTGTGGTTGTGGTTGGGGCAGGATTGGCGGGATTGGCCTGTGCTTATGAACTCAGCCAACGTGGGTTTAGCGTGACATTGTTAGAGAAGTCACCGCAATTGGGAGGAAAAATTGCTAGTTGGCCGATTCAAATCGGGGATGAATCCTTCATGATGGAGCATGGGTTTCACGGCTTTTTCCCCCAGTATTACAACCTTAACAAGCTGGTAGAAGAACTCAACATCCGCGATAATTTCCGCTCATTGGAGTTTTACTCGGTTGTTTTCCAAGATGGCAAGTACCAGCCAGAGGTATTTCGTCCCAGTCGTTCCGCATTTCCTTGGAATGTAGTAGATTTAGCGATCGCATCTTCCAATCGACTACGCTGGGGAATTAATCTCACCAAACTCCAACACTGGAAAGTCTTCCGAGAAATTGGAGGGTTCCAGATACCAGAAAGTTTCAATCGCCTGGATAGCTTGTCAGTAGCCCAATGGGTAGAGCAAGATTTCCCTCAAGGGCTTTATGACTTATACTTTTTACCCTTTGCCAAATCCAGCCTTAATGCGCCAGATGTACTGAGTGTAGGAGAACTGATGCAGTTTTTCCACTTCTATTTTTTTGGCAATCCAGAAGGGTTAGCATTCAACGGCACGCGGCAGGATATGGGTACTAGTTTAGTACAGCCCATTGCCCAAGCCATTGAGCGCAACGGCGGCCAGATTGTGACAGAGGCAACCGTCAGTCAAATTAACTGGCAACAAGACAAGATTGCATCCCTTAGCTACCAACAGGGAAATGCTCAAAGTGATGTTCCCTTTTGGGTAAAGCGCAGTGTGGGGAGTCAGGAGATAGGAGTCAGGAGTCAGGAGTCAGGAGTTAGGAGTCAGGAGTTAGGGGTTAGGAGTCAGGAGTCAGGAGTTAGGAGTCAGGAGTTAGGGGTTAGGGGTCAGGAGTTAGGGGTTAGGGGTCAAGGGGTGTTGGAATACTATGGTGCTGGGGATGCAGTTTTTGCGGCAGTACCGGGAGGTGATGAAGCCATTTCCCTTACCTGTACTCATCAAGGTTGTACGGTGCAGCACCAAGCGGATGGGAAGTTTCTCTGCCCTTGCCATGGCGCAATCTACGATGCCGAAGGGCGAGTGATTGCTGGGCCGGCTAAACGGGATTTGCCTCGCTTCCAAATTACTCAACGCCAAGCGGATGAAGTGCAACTAGTAGGAGTTACACCTTCTCTATCCTCACCAACTGGGGAGACAATTCAGGCAGATTATTATGTCTTTGCCACTGATGTGCCTGGAGTGCAACAGCTATTTACGCGATGTGAAGGCGAGGTAAATCAGCAAGTGCGTTCTCAGGTGGAGAAATTAAGCATAGCAGACCCCTTTGCGGTTGCCCGGTTCTGGTTTGATAGCGATTTTGAGTGGGCACACAGCGACTTTACTTCCCTATCTGGCTATAAGCTCACGGATAGCATTACTCTCTACCACCGCATTCAAGACCAATTTATCGCTTGGCATGAGAAAACGGGTGGTAGTGTCGTGGAGTTGCACGCTTACTGCTACAAAGAAAAAGAATTTCCCAATCAGCAAGCTTTGCTAATGACGTTTGAGCAGGAACTTTATGAAATTGTGCCTTCTCTTCAAGACGCAAAGATGCTGCATCGGGAATTAGTGAATCAAAAGAACTTTTCTGGCTATCCACCAGGAAGTTATGCTGAACGCCCTGAAACTAATACGGGTGTTCCGAATCTCATGTTCGCAGGGGATTGGGTGAAGATGCCGTTTCCTTGTGGGTTGATGGAACGGGCAATTAGCAGTGGGTTACTCGCAGCCAATGGGATTTTACATCGAGAAGGGTTAAAAAGGCGATCGCTTCTTTCGGTGAATCCTGAAGGAATCTTAAAAATCTAGCTATCCTCAACGGTTAATTGGCTAAGCTCCTAAGTCGCGATCGCCCCAAGGGGCGATCGCGTCGGATAATTTAAGTATCTTGAAAGTAGTACGGGAAACTTTCTCGTTACTCAATTGATTCTTAAATTCATGAGAATGCGCTTTCAATTCACAAGAACAAGCCCTAATTTCACGAGATCGAGCAGTAATCTGAATCGATGAAGCTGCTATCTTACTAGAGCGCTCAATGATTTGCTCCGACTTAGTCCTAATCTCACGAAACTGAACCTGAGACGGCTCACCCTGATTCCTCAAGATTGGATTTTCGCTTTCTTTAGCTTGATTGATGTTGATAGGATAACGATAAATCGCACTGAGTAATTGAGCTAAAGAATCACCAACAGATATATTTTTATTGCTAATAAGCTTAGCCCATTCCTTCGCTTGAGCGATTGGCAGCCTCTTTAAATCAATAAGATTCGAGATTTCCTCATTCATCAATTCCAGTTCTTTGTTTGTATATTCTAGCCCTTGAATACATTCATAGGTCAGCTCATACCCATAGTTTTGCTCCCGCTTTAAGCTCTCCACCTGTTCACGCAATAGTTCAATTTCTTCCTCCATTGCCCGGATTTTTAATCCATCCCCAACCTCATTTCTTTCTAAATAAAAATGCTTATTGGGTTGGCTATTAGAGCCGTGAGTCTTCATAATTCTTTTCTCAAAATTAAGCCTTTGGTAAAACTGAGCCAATTGAGTAGGAAAAGTTTACAGCTTATTTCTACTTTAAGTCATCTCTTGCCAAAAAGATTTTTTTAATTCCGTGAATAATCATGAAGTAGCAAAAAATACATCCTTAAACTTGGCTTACTGAAAACTTTCCTGATTAAGCTCATCTTCCAATACTGCTCGTTTAAAAAGTTGCATCTCGTAAACTTTCTCTCCCCCAGCTTCCGGTAACTCTCAAGAGCTTTCCCAATTACTACGATTGAACGCAACTTCATATTAGCTGTCCCGCACCCGAATCGCTTATTCGCTAAGGTATAAACATCTGGGTTTTCCTGCCGATAGCTGTGTTGTAATGATCTAAGGTTAATGAGTAAGGCTAATTTGCATAGGACGAAGTCCTGGCCTTTGGCATCGCGCCTGTTTCTCTCCCATCTGCTCGTGATGATTGTAGGAGTGAGTTCTCTGGCAATTGTTGGTAAATTGTCCTCTCCCCGATTTTTTGTCTTCCACCTACAAAAGCTCGAAGGCAGAGGAGTTTCTCTGCGCTATGCCCGTACTTACCTAGTAGAAGGCTTTGAAACTGCCTGGAATCGAAGTACCTTTTGGTCAGTCATCGTCGGTGCCACAGCGGCTGGAGGCTTGAGCTATTGGGTTTCCAAGCGGATCGTACAGCCTCTAACCCAAATTGAGCAAGTGACTAAAAAGTTTGCCGCTGGGAAACTAGATGAGCGACTGCCGCCGAGTGAAATTCCTGAAATTAACGAATTAGCGACCAGTTTTAACCAGATGGCGGTTAGTTTGGAAGACGTAGAACACCGCCGACGAGAATTGGTTAGTGATTTAACTCATGAACTGCGAACTCCCTTAACCGTGCTACGCGGTTACTTGGAAGAATTATCAGAGGGTCGGATTGAATCAACACCCAGCGTTTATCAGCAGCTAGCACGGGAAACAAGGCGCTTAGAGCGTTTGGTCAATGATTTGCAAGAACTCTCTAAGGCAGAAGCTGGGTACTTGCCGATTAAGCTAGTGCCTGTCAATTTGTTTCCTTTATTAAAATCACTAGTACAAAAATTTTCTGACCAGTTACTGGAAGAAGGTCCAGTATTGCGTTTGGAATGTCCTGAGAAATTGCCACCTGTACTGGCAGACATTGACCGATTAGAACAGGTACTCGTCAATCTCATCGGGAATGCCCTCACTTACACTCAAGAAGGTTCAATTACTGTCCGCGTTTGGATGGAAACTGAAAGAGTTAATGGGCGTGTACCTCGATTGTGGATTGAGGTCACTGACACAGGTGTTGGCATTGCACCAGAAGATTTACCCCATGTCTTTGAGCGCTTCTGGCGAGCTGAAAAATCTCGCAATCAAAACACTGGAGGTACGGGTATTGGTCTGGCTATTTCTAAACGGTTAGTTGAACTGCAAGGTGGTCAAATTAAAGTAGAAAGCCAACTGGGTGTAGGTACTACGTTTCGCTTTTATCTGCCTTTGGCATAGCAAAACCAGAAGCTATAAATTTAAGATGATTGGTCAAAAAAGGCAGAGGGGAGAAGGCAGGAGGCAGATGGCTCCAAGGAAAGAAAGGAAGAAGAAAATTTTCTCTTCTACCTTAAAAGGTACAAGCCTCTTTCTTGAGATCTGGAGAACAAAAAATATCTAGTTAGAGGGAGTCGTTCAGCTCAAAGCCTCTGCCTTCTTAATAGTCGATCATTTCCAAATTTTCTCATATTGTGGGCTGATGATTGAGCTGATTTTTTCCGTTCGTTTTAGCTATGTACATGAATCGATCGGCTCGATGTATCATTTCTTCAACTGATTTCGGAGGATTGATAAAGGTTGCTGCGCCAATACTAAATGTTGCCACCCATTGATTTTCTTGCATCATTTTAGAAAGTTGTTTTTGCAACCTTTCAATTACTGTTTGTGAAGGTTCGTACCCACTTCCTGGTAAGAGAATGATAAATTCGTCTCCTCCAATCCGGGCGATTATATCTGTTTCTCGAAGGTTAGATTTTATTGTCTCAGCGACTGCCTTTAAGAGTTTGTCGCCAATGGCATATCCCAAATTTTCATTAAGCTGCCTAAAATCATCAATATCCATGTAGATGACTGTTAGGGGATGTCTAAATCGATTTGATTTTTTGACTTCTAGACCCGCTAGCTCTAAAAACAACCGTTTATTAGCGACCCCGGTTTTATCATCTATTCTTGCGAGTTCTCTTTCACGATCTAAAGATAGACGAAGATTAGAAAGCAAATAAGAGATGATAGCATATAATAATAAAATAACACCTGTATTCCAATAAAAATCAAAATTTCTTAATTGTTCAATATCAATATTTCTATGAATGAAATGCTCTGCGATCGCACTTAATCCACAAATTAAAAAACCAACCTCTTTGCTGACAAACCAGCTCATAACAGCAATGGGCAGCAAGTAAATAAATGCCAAAGAAATATTAGCTGGGAATTGGTAATTGATTAAGGCAGTCAAAATCCACAAACAAAATCCCCAAGCGATCGGAACGGGTTTGGGACTGTATTCAAGATAATTGTTAATTCTTCTCCAAATTCTCGTCCAAATATTCATACAGATTGGAGTAGATTTATATACGTTGATACTCAGTTGGATTCTAAAAATTAATTATTCTCTCCCCGCACCAAAAACTCTCTCACCATTAAAGTTATTAAGTTATAGGTTGAACCGCAGCTTAATAGCAATCAGTCTGGCGTTTGTCTCTACTATTAAAGCAGTTCTAGACAAAAAAGGACGAGAATTATCTCATCCTTTCGTTTTACTTCAAGTTTTAGTTACAGCAGCGCTTACCTCAGACAAGCCCGACTACTACCGTTGAGCTTGCTCTACCGGCAAGGCACCAGGCTGCACAGTCAACGCGATGTCTCTTTGATTCCGGCGCAACTCTATTTGTAGATTGCTCCCCACCTGAGAACCTTCTACAGCTTTTTGAATATCCTCTGCATTTTTTACAGATTGACTGTTGATTTTGTGGATGACATCTCCGGCACGGAGCCCTGCTTTGGCGGCTGGTGAACCTGACATTACTTTGGCAATCAGCACACCTTGGTCTTCCTCTACCGTAAGACCTGAATTGGGATTGTTGTTGATGTTATCCTTCAATTCGGGAGTCAAAGTTACCATCTGAATACCCAGGTAAGGATGGTCAACTTTGCCTTTAGCAATCAATTCATTAGCAATCCGTTGAGCGGTATTGATGGGAATAGCAAAGCCTAAGCCTTGAGCGCCCTGAATAATGGCTGTATTCATCCCAATCACTTGACCCGAGGCATTTAGTAGGGGACCTCCTGAGTTACCGGGGTTGATGGCAGCGTCGGTTTGGATAAATTCAACTCGCTTATCAGAGACACCGACTTGAGCGCTAGAACGACCTGTCGCGCTAATAATGCCTGTTGTTACACTATTGTCAAGACCTAAGGGGTTCCCGATCGCAATTGCCCATTCTCCAGGTTTGAGTTGATTAGAATCACCGACGGGAACAGTGGGGAGATTGTTTGCTTGAATTTTGATCACGGCAACATCCGTAACCGGGTCAGTTCCTGTCACTTTACCCGCAAAACTGCGGCCGTCTTTGAGCGTCACATTCACCGTATCGGCACCATCAACAACGTGAGCATTGGTTAGAATCATCCCGTCGCTGCTGATAATAAAACCACTTCCTGTTCCTCGTTCAACTCGCTGTTGCGGTTGATTGGGAAGATCAGTTCCGAAGAAATCGCGGAACAGAGGGTTATTAAAGGCTTCTGGAAGTCTAGATGTGACGGTTCGAGACGCATTAATTCTTACCACCGCAGGCCCAACCTTTTCGACTACATCGGTGACAAAGTTGGTGCCTTGAGTCGGCAACGCTGCGATTGTTGGAGGAGTTTGGGCGATAGCTTGAGAAGAACTGTTTAAATTAGGTGTTGCTGCAATCAGCCGATTACCTGACAAGAAATAGTTGCCGGAAAATGTGGCTCCAGCTCCCAGTAGCACAAGTGATAAATAAGTTCCTGCTTTTTTGAGAGGAGAGGGAGTAGCGTGATTGGATTTGGAGGTGTGATTGTCTAATACCATGAGTTCTGTTGGGGAAAGCGATGATTCTTAAAGGACGCCGCCCTAACTGATATGGGGTGATAACTCAGCAAACGGAGTACCAAAGCTGAATTCCAGCGTCATGCTTTTTCAAAGCGGATGTCAGCTAATATCTTTGCCCTACAGAATTGAGACTATGTACAGCTGACATTTATCAATGTAGATAGTCTCTGTTACAATCCCGTGACAATCTTATTGCGACTGTATGAAAGTTATTGAGAATTTTTTCTCGGCAGTTGTTAGCACCTAGAAGGTACAAGCTACGTATTGTGGCGCTCACCGCTTATTCCAAGTTTGACACAAAAGGCGATCGCTGCAATTGAGTTTGTTTGAGCTGATCTTCTAACGTTTGCCAATCTTCCTGTTCCAGCAGCTCAATGAATTGGTTAAGGCTGTGGCGATAGGAAATGAGCGATCGCAAAAGGTATTCTCGATTGTACCGCGCCATCATTAGCCCTAACTCTGGGTTCCCGCCCCCAACGCGACTCGTATCCCGAAAGCCAGAACTAGCTAAGTGTTGTGCTAATTCTAATACGGTTGGGTCAGTCTCACTCATACAAGTATCGATCAAGCTGGCGCTTACCATGACAGGTAGGTGAGAAATCCAAGCGACTGCGCGATCATGATCTTCGGGACGGCAAAAATAGACTTGTGAAGTTAGCGATCGCACGAGTTCTTCTACAAGTTTTACCGCAGTAGGTGGAGTTGTTTCCATCGGGGTTAGCACATAGGGATTCCCCTCAAACAAGCCCGACAGTGCGGCTTCAATCCCACTATCTGCCGTTCCTGCCATGGGATGTCCGCCGACAAAGTTGGGCCACAAGGGAGTAATCTGTTCCACCACCACCGTTTTCACAGAACCCACATCAGTAATCACAGTATTGGGGGAAAGGTGAGGTATTAACTGCTGTACAGTGGATGCGATCGCACCGATTGGGGTACACACAAATACAACATCTGCTGCTGCCAAAAGATTGAGATGAATACTGGCATCATCAACCACACCTCGCTCAATCGCCCGTTGACAAGTTTGCTCTTGGCGAGAAACTCCCAGTACTTGATGACCGCAGGCTCTCAAATCTAACCCCAATGACCCACCAATTAACCCTAGCCCTACGATCCCAATATTCATATCCTACATTTCATCAACGTTAACCCTATGCAACTTTAACAGTGACTCGTAGACAGTGAGCAATTCTCGTCAAGGAGTAGGAGTAAAAATTTCTTGACTTTATCTTTCATCCTTCAAAGTTTAATATTCTCATCAATGCCTGAGTGAGTCGCTACAATTTGCCCATGAACTAATGGTTGGGATCGGCAATAAACTCCAAGCGGTTGTCGGTAGTGCTTGATTATCAACTGATATACTTGCAGTCTGTTCAGGGTCGCCTTAATGAATGCCAGGGAAATTATTAAAAAATATGCAGCGGGAGAGAGAACCTTTTCGGGTGCTAACCTCGCTGAAGTCAACCTGAGTAGCGCTAACTTGAGCGGCGCTGATTTAAGTGAGGCAAACTTGAGTGTGGCGAACATGAGCGGTGCTAACTTGAGTAGCACGAACTTGAACCGTGCCAAACTCAATGTCGCTCGACTCAGTGGTGCTAATCTCTCCAGGGCCAAGTTAACCCAAGCAACCCTCAATGTCACCAATTTGATTCGGGCTGACTTGAGAGGTGCACAACTCAATCAGGCGGCACTGATTCGCGCTGAACTGATTCGGGCTGATTTGTCTTGGGCAAATCTCCAAGACGCGAACCTAAGTGGTGCTGATTTGCGAGAGGCGGCCCTGCGACAAGCTGAACTGATGCGTGCCACCTTGAGTGAGGCTAACTTACGGGGTGCGTTCCTCACCGGAGTAAATCTAGAGAGAGCAAATTTGAACGGAGCGGATCTGAGCAAAACTGATTTGAGCGGCAGCAATCTCAGAGAAACTGAGTTCAGACAAGCGAATCTGAGTCGAGCTAATCTGAGTGGGGCAGACCTTTCGGGAGCCAATTTACGCTGGGCAGACCTTTCAGGAGCCAATTTACGTTGGGCTAATCTGAGCGATGCGAAATTAAGTGGAGCTAGCTTAATTGGGGCGGACTTGAGCCATGCGAACTTACTCAATGCCAGTTTAGTTCACGCTGATCTTAGCCAAGCTTGGCTGATCAAAGCAGATTGGATCGGGGCTGACTTAACTGGGGCGACGTTGACAGGGGCAAAACTCTATGCAGTTTCCCGGTTTGGACTGAAAACGGGTGGCATGACTTGTGAGTGGGTAGATTTGAGTCCGGAGGGCGACAAAAGCGAGATTTTTCATCTTGCGGGTGAGGAAGCGGCAAAGAAATTTTTTAATGAAACTCAGCCGACTATACAAGTAATCGTTGATGCTGCTTTAGATCTGGATGCCAACTTGGCTTTAGCTTCGACTTATCATCAACTCGCTCATCTCTACCCAGGCATGACTAAAGCACCCAGCCTTGATGTTAGCCCTCGGAGAACGGTTCTCAGCTTCGATGTAGATAGCAATGTGGAATTATTTACTGTTGCTTATTTAGCAATTATCCCCTTTAAGGATGCGACGGTAACTCATCGCCATATTCTGGCGCTACTCGATATCCTGCGATCGCAAGAGTTAGAAAGTGTTGGCATTGAACAACCCAAGCGTCTTAGGAAAATAATAAGTGCGATCGCGCAATCAATTGAATTCATTAACACCGCTGACTTATTGCCCAAGACATCCCTTGTAACAGAGCCAGTCAATTTCTTGGCAGCTCCCACTCAGACCCTTGTGACCAACTCTAGTGACCAGACCTTAAGGCTTTACTATCATCCAGGTTTTGGCAAGCATTTGATCAACCCATCTCGCTTACCTAGTCGTTCTAAAAACGCCCTCCAGCAAACACCAGAAGTCACACTGCCCCCAGTTAGTACAGTGGTTGAATTTTTTCAAGCTTTTGAGGATGTAGAACCCTTAAAGGGGGAACAGGGAACGGGGAACAGGGAACGTTAAAAATTCGTAGTACTCGCTCGAGAGCGAGTATTCACGCATTACGAATTATTGATAACGATTGATCAAGGGGGACTTTGACAAGCGTGATGGGAAAAGCAAGTTCTCCACAGGGGAAACTCCGTTCCCCTTTCCCCTTTACCCCTTCCCCTTTACCCTTCCCAAAAGCCCTGACTCTCCACGCCTCAAATCTTGCCCTGGCATAATGAAAAAGGGCAACAATTGCCTTTTTTATTCTGGAGGCGTTCAGACGCACTTGGAAAACGAGTGATTGAAGTAGAAGTCCATTCCTCTCTTCGTGCCTTTCTGCGAGAGCAGGGTCAACCCACCTGGCCCCATCATTTGACAATGGCAAGGCTAGTCGCACGAGCCTTGCGGCTAAATCGTCCTGCCTTGATTCAGACGGGTAGCACTCACTCCTCGTACCGCCTGAGTTATCTAGCTCCAGCACTCATCTGGCCAGGGCCAGTGATTTTAGTGGCTCCCTTATCTATACAGCAGTGGTTGCTGCGGGTCGAAATTCCCCGTTTGCAACAGTGGATCGGCACTGATAAGGCAATTTTGACAGCAGATGCTTTTCCGGATGAGCGTTTCTGTGGCTTGCTGATTACTTCACCAGCCACTTGGCTGACTGATCGATTGGAAGGTAAGGGCTGGTTTCCCCGAGATATCCCGACTTTAGTGGATGGTGCCGATGACCTGGAAGGATGGGCACGTGAGCAGCTTCAAGCCAGTATCCAACCTGGAGATTGGGACGAATTGATGCTCGGACGGCCACAATATGCTGAATTAATCCGGGATACAAGGGTGCGACTCACCAAGGCTATCTTTGAACACCCTCCGAATCCTTATGAGTGCTGTCTGCTTGAGACTCAAGAGCAAGAGATCTTACAGCAGCTCTTTGCAGTGCTTCAGCCAACAGCCGAGGTTGATCGATATCACTATCTGCCACCCTCGTGGAAACAATTTTGGCACTGTTGGCAGCGATCGGGTCAAATGATGTGGGCCACGATTGCGCGGCACTCTGGTCAGTTTTCTTTGTACTGCGGGCCGATTGAGGTAGCAACACCCCTCAGCCAAGTGTGGTCGCAGCAGTCAGTGGTATTAATTGGAGAAGCGTTGGATTTGGACGCTTCGGCCTCAGTGTACCGTCAGCAATTGGGTTTAGGAGAACTCACTTGCTTAAAGTTCTCCCCAGATCGACAGAGCGAACTGATTCAACTCTATCTGCCTGATGGTCTGCCCATGCCGAATTCGCCACGATTTCAAGAGGCTTTGCTTTACCAAGTTCGCACTCTACTGACGCTGAGTGCAAACGCTAAAGGATTGGCGGTTCTTCTGGTGGGAGATGTTCCCCTGAAAGCTCAGATGGGCGCTATTTTGGCTGCTGAATTCGGTTCGCGAGTCCAAGTGGAAACAACGGATTTAGATGAGCGGGGGATTCTTGTCACGGGTTGGGACTTTTGGAAAACTCATCAATCGGTTCTCCCTCCCCCTAAACTCCTGATGATTGCCACTTTACCCATTCCTTCGCTGGAAAATCCTCTTGTGGCCGGTCAAGTGGCTTACTACAAGCAACAGCGCTTAGATTGGTTTCGGCTGTATCTTCTCCCTGCTGCCTTGCGAGCTTTACAACGAGCGATCGCACCTGTGCGAGCCTCTCAGGGTGTCATAGCGCTGTTGGACAGCCGCGTAAACTCCCGTAGCTATGGCCGTCAAGTTCTTTCTGCTCTCAGCCCCTTTGCTCGAATTAACTATCCAGACGACAGTTGGTTTAGCTCCAACTCCACCATGGCATCCGATCAATGGCTTTAGGATTCAACTCCCCCATCTACTCCGCTTCGCCTTGAAGCGTTACTTTGTTGAAGATCAAGGATAAGAAGGGGGGGATCAGCAGAAGAATTGGTCAAAAAATAGACAACTGAACGTAAAGCCTTTTGGTTCTAGTCTCCTGTAGTATTCACGTTTGCTTGTCATTTCGTAAACCCTTCTCCACGAACTTTCCTGTATAGCGCTATGATCAATACTCAATCTGTTAAGGTCATTAGTCATGGGTGATGCAAAACGTCGTAAAGCCGCTCTAGGAGAGAAATACGGTCAGGAAGCCAATATATTTCCCTGGCTTCCGATTACGAAAAGTCAAGGTGAACAATTTGTAAATTTGACAACTAAAGGAGCCTGGATTGGCATTGGATTTCTTGTTGTTTACTGGGTGGTGATTCGATTTATTGGACCTGCTTTTGGTTGGTGGCAAGTTAATTAAGATTTTTGAATTTTTGAGCTATTGTTGCGATGAAAATTCAAGTTTTTGATTAAATTCTAAGCTAGAAGACTGACTAAAAGATAATCATTCATTATCTTTTGGCAGGCAGCCACCTACAGATTGAGAAAGCCCCTTTGCCTTATAAAGCGCTTCATTCAAGGAGTTTTTCATGACTGCGAGTAAGAGGGCATTAATTTAAAAGAGAGTTTGAGCATGGCTAAACCTCCTGAAAAGACACCTTGACCAACAAGTCCGTCTAGGGATAGAACTAAGCAAGATATTCAAGTTCTAAAATTCTAGAGGGCTGAGAAGGTTTTAGCGTTCTAGACACGAACAGCAATTTCGTCAAAAAGCGGTCTGGTACGCACTCATACTCATCTATCTCTCAAGGGTTTTTGAATTCTGAACAGGCCTCTCCCTAAACCAGACCCCCGTTAAATTCTTAAAAAAGTATAAAAGATCTAAAATTTGTAGGAGTGGTGTTTGGAGGACCAACGTGTTCATACGACTTGCAGAGCAACACCGTCAATTTGTCCAAGATTTGGTGATGAATCTCCAAGCCTTGGCAATTGTACTGGAAAACCGAGGGTATCTAGCTTCCTGCTATACCTGTGGTAATCAGATGAATAGCGCATCGTTTATGGTTAGCTTGGGTGATAATCACCTAATTCGGTTTCTGGTATCAGATTACGGTATCACTTGGACGGAAATGCGAGATGACCGAGAGCTGATGAAGCTCGAAGGTGCTGAAGCAATTAGTCAACTACAGGATCTTGCCAATCTTGTTAAATACCAAATTCGCCCATCTAGCGTTCTTCCTGTACTAGTTCAATGAAAATTGAGCGAGTTGACCAGAGGCTGCGGATAGCTAAAAGGTGGGATATATAAAGGGCTCTCAAGTAACCTAGAGCAAAACGCGGTTTTAGGTTACTTGATGATTGAACGATAACCCTAGCGCAAGTTCTGAGGAAGAGTTTGACAAAGCTAAGGTAATAGTTGGGTATTGCAACTCTCAACTTTTTCTGGTTGCTTTCTCTCCTAGAGGCTGAGTGGGTTAGAGCAATGAATCGGGGTGCCATCTAAAAACAAAGATTGAACTTGCACAATGGGGTTGCGGTTTCTGGAGATTGATAAACACCGGTGCGATGAAAGTCCAGAAATCTTGATTGTTTGTGATTGCTATGAGGCTGAATCTCCATCTTTTTCTAGGTTTTCATCAAATCACAGAAGCGCTAAAGTGGCTTAGTAAGATCAATTCATATCAAAGCCCTAAGTGTATCAACAATAGGCATATCCTCTTTAGGCGTTAGTTTTTCTACAGGCACTAAGCTATTCAAAATTCAAAATGGGAAGACGGACGCCCCTGTTAAAGGGTGTCCGTTTTAACCTACCGCTAGCTGTGAGGAGTACTAGTCCTCAGCGAAAATGTAGCGATATAGCTCACTAGGATCGGGTTCGGGACTGGACTCAGCGAACTGAACCGCATCATTAATCAGATCTTGGATTTTGCGATCGATGCTAGAGAGTTCTTCTTGATCAGCTAGATTCTGTTCAGTTAGATAAGCCGCTAGCTTTTTAATAGGATCGCGAGTAAACCAAAAATCCTTTTCTTCTTTAGAACGCAGTTCGTCGGGGTCAGCGAGAGAGTGTCCACGGAAGCGGTAGGTGAGGGCTTCAATCAACGTTGGGCCTTCTCCTGCACGAGCACGAGCAACGGCTTCTTTGGCAGCCGTGTGTACGGCTAATACATCCATCCCATCCACTTCAACCCCAGCCATGCCAAACACGCTGGCTTTTTTGTAAATTTCGGGTTGGGAAGTTGCCCGTTCGTGAGCCATCCCGATCGCCCATTTGTTGTTTTCTACAACATAAATAACAGGCAATTTCCATAGCGCTGCCATGTTCAAGCACTCAAAAAACTGACCGTTATTGCAGGCACCGTCTCCAAAAAAGCAAGCTGTTACTTGATCGGCACTTTCATTTCCCAAAGCCTCTCGCCTGTACTTTGCCGCGAAAGCTGCCCCCGTAGCAACAGGAATTCCCTCCGCAACAAAGGCATAACCTCCAAGCAGACGGTGTTCGGCTGAAAACAGGTGCATCGAACCACCCCGACCCTTGCTACAACCCGTTGCTTTGCCAAACAACTCTGCCATCACCTCTCGTGCCGGAACTCCCGCACTTAAGGCATGGACATGGTCACGATAAGTGCTGCAAACGTAATCCTCGTCTTGGCGCATTGCCTTGATCACACCCGTTGACACCGCTTCTTGACCGTTGTACAGGTGGACAAAACCAAACATTTTGCCCCTGTAGTACATCTCCGCGCACTTGTCTTCAAAAAGGCGACCCAGTACCATATCTTCGTACAGGATTAGACCTTCTTCTTTCGTAATTTTGGCGTGTTCAACTTTAAATTCGGGTAAAGTCCGTTCGGTGACCATTGGTTTTGTTGTATCCTTGCAGCAACACACACTAAGATAAATTTTCTCTCAACAGACGTTCAGCTTTTTTACATAGCTGAACTCAAATTAAGTAGAGCAGAGATTGGCGATGAACAATTAGGGAACAGGGAGGATTCTCCCCTAGCCCAGGATTTCCTGGTTTCTCCCCTAACTTGAGTCAAAATAGCATCATCAGTGTGAACTACCCCAACTAAGTCGGAGTACCGACTATAGTGGGAGCTTCGACAATCACCGGAGAATGCCTCTGCTTGGGCTTGCGTCCAAGCTTCGGACTTACATCTCCTCCTGCCGCAGGAGCGCTGGTTCCCAACGCCCATAAGATTCTGATGCCCTCTGCTCTTATATTCTTGGCTGCATTCTCGTCTCTATCATGATGCGTACCGCAGCTCGGACAAGTCCAGTTACGGACATCTAGCGACATTTCGGATGTTTGATAGAGACACTTTGAGCAGAGTTTAGAACTAGGGAACCATCGATCAATTTCTACAAGTTTTCCGCCCTTACGCTCCAGCTTGTAACTCACAAAATTGACAAACATTCCCCAACTAACATCAGATATTGCTTTGGCTAGATTGTGGTTACAAACTATGCCCTTAATGTTTAGGTTCTCCACTACGATGACTTGGTTGTCGTCAACCAGCTTCCGGGAAAGCTTATGGAGAAAATCTTGACGGACATTTCTGATTCGTTCGTATACTCTAGCTACAAGCTTTCTTGCTTTCTCTCTGTTATTGCTACCCTTGTGTTTTCTGGCTAACTTGGCTTGCTTTCGGGCTAAGTTGCGTTCATGTTTAGCTAGATGATTAGGATTAGCGAACTTAGATGTTTTTTCGCCATCATGAACAATAGCGAAATCTTTCAATCCTAAGTCAACGCCTGCAATCTTGCCTTCGGTTGAAGCTAATGGCTCATCTCCTTCTACTTCAAACAAGATAGATGCAAAGTATTTACCCGACGAGTCTTTTGATATCGTGACAGTCTTTATTTCACCCTCGAATAGTCTATGAAGTCTTGCTTCAATCAAGCCAATAAAGGGAACTTTAAGATAATTCCCTTCAATTTTAACACTCTGAGGATATTGAATAGACTGCTTAGCTTTCCTTGATTTGAATCTAGGAAAAGCCGCACGTTTCTCAAAGAAATTAAGAAATGCTCTAGACAAATTGCGAGTGGTTGATTGATAGACCTGTGAATAAGTCTGTTTCAACCACTCGTATTCTTTTTTGAGGGATGAGAGTAGCGAATTGAGTGCTTTGTCTGATAATCCTTTCCCCGTTTCTTGATAGGTTTGAATCGTCTTGTTGAGAGCGTAGTTCCACCACCAACGGCTACAGCCAAACGCTTTGGCTAGCGCTTGTTGTTGTTCGTTAGTTGGATAGAGTCTGATTTTCGCTACTCGACGCTTCATCCCATCTTTTACTCTAAACTCACTTAATCGTAAAACAGTGCAATGGTGTTGTCAACTGTGCCGGGATTGACTGACGCTGGGTGCCGGAGTTCATCTCCGGCATAGGAAGCGCAGTCGCAAGGGACCGGACACAGCCCTTGTGCCTTTCATCCCACCGCTAAACCTCCGGGGGGACTCCCATGACGGCTCGATATATTCCCCTTGGTTTTGGTTATAGCGAGGGACTTCCCGGCGAATTAGTTAAAATCAAATCGCCTCACTCGGTAGGATAAGCTGTAGTCGTTGCTAAAATTACTAACATATTAAAAGCAACAAGAGTCCAAGCGGCTGGGCGTCGGGGCTTGTGCCCTAAAGGCAACAGTTCAACAGCCGAGCCTCGCCTAAGCGAGAACGCTATTGGCTACTATATGTTAATTCAGAAGCTCGCATCGCTGGGGAATTGAACCGTGCGAATCCCGCTTGATTATTATCGAATTTTAGGATTGCCAATTCAGGCTACGGTTGAACAACTAAGCCAAGCCTATCGCGATCGCACTTTGCAGTTGCCACGCCGAGAGTATTCGGAAGCGGCGATCGCCTCCCGAAAACAACTCTTAGACGAAGCCTACGCGGTTCTGTGTGATCCCGAACAGCGTGCTGCTTATGATGCTAGCTTTTTGACCAAAACTTACGAGCAAGACCCCACTCAACAAGTAGCACTCGGCTTTAACGGCAGTGAAGCAACAGACGCGGCGGTCGATCCTCATACTCCCAGTATTGAAATCAAGCATGAGCAATTCCTGGGAGCCTTGCTGATTCTCCAAGAGCTTGGAGAATATGAACTTGTCCTCAAACTGGGTCAACCTTATCTAGGAACACGCGACAGCATTAATTTAGATAAGGGTCGTTTGGGAGACCCCCAACTGGTTCGACCAGACATTGTATTAACCCTAGCACTCGCCTGCATGGAACTCGGTCGAGAGCAATGGCAGCAAGGGCAGTATGAAAATGCCGCGACATCCCTAGAAACGGGTCAAGAATTACTACTTAAAGAAGGCTTATTTCCCTCAGTCCGGGGTGAAATCAAATCCGATCTTTACAAACTTCGACCCTATCGCATTCTGGAATTAGTAGCATTACCGGAAGAAAACATCACAGAACGGCGCAACGGATTGCGACTGCTGCAAGAAATGCTCCAAGAACGAGGGGGCATTGACGGTACCGGTGACGACCAATCTGGATTAGGTGTTGATGATTTCTTACGCTTTATTCAGCAGTTACGGAGCTATCTAACGGCAGCAGAACAGCAAACGTTATTTGAAGGCGAAGCCCGACGCCCCTCAGCCGTCGCGACTTATCTAGCCGTTTACGCCCTAATAGCACGGGGGTTTGCTCAAAGACAGCCTGCCTTAATCTCTCGTGCTAAACAAATGCTCCTGCGCTTAGGCAGGCGACAAGATGTTCATCTTGAACAAGCTGTATGTGCCCTGCTGCTGGGGCAAACTGAAGAAGCGAGTCGAGCCTTAGAACTGAGCCAAGAGTATGAACCCCTCGCTTTTATTCGTGAACATTCTCAAGGCTCCCCGGATCTATTACCTGGATTGTGTCTTTATGGAGAGCGTTGGCTGCAAAAATCTGTCTTTCCTCACTTTCGAGATTTAGCCAACCAAAAGACATCTTTGAAGGAATACTTTGCCGATGAACAGGTACAAGCGTATTTAGAAAGCCTGTCCGATTCTCAAGAAAACAGCAGCAGCAATGAGTGGACTGTTATTCAATCTCAAAATACAGCTTACACAACGACAGGGACTTCAAGGCACATCGCTGAACCTGCGGCGTTTAGCCGCTCTGATATGGCTGCAGCTTCAGAGCCGAGTCGAAGTTTAGGTCGTGAGGCTCAACCTTTTGGCAATACTAGCTCACGCTACTTGAGTAATGAACCAGCAGTGGTGGGAGTACAGGGAACGGTTGGACGAGAAGAGGCGGCTGCCACAACGACTCGGACAGCGACTTTGGGGAGTACTACAGAATATCCATCAGTACAGGGAGTTTCAACGCTGCCAACTGACAGTAAAGGCTCTCGTTCCCGCCTGCGCCAGACGAGTTTGCAGGAATCTAGCAGGCTGTCCGATCCAACGTCCATGACAGGAGCCTCCACTGTTACAGGTGTCCCTGGAGAATCTTCTGGTAAGTCACAGCGCCGACAACGCTCTTCGAGAAGTGGCTCTGAGGCCGTAGCAACTCGCTCACGTCAAGCGGATACGATGACAGCAGACGGATTGAAGCGCTTACCCCCAAGTCATCCTCAATCGTTAACCGATAAATCGAAGTCTTCCGCAAAAGTCAAACGCCTCGTTTTACTGACTGTTGGTAGTATCGTGGGAGCCGCAATTCTGATTGGATTAGCGATCGCTACTCTGAGTTGGCTACAGAAAGCACTACAAGGTTTCTCTGATCCAGCGTTAGAAGGCGAGCAACCCCTAGTACAGCTAGCACAACCTCCCATACCCATTCCTGAGGCTGGGAATCCAATGAGCGCACCCGAGGGGCCTCTGACTCAGGAGACGGCAAAACAAGTGATCGAAACCTGGCTATCTACCAAGAAGTCGGCTTTTGGCTCAGAGCGTCAAATCGGTCAATTATCGCAAATTTTAGCTGAACCAGCTTTGTCGCGATCGCAGCAGAGCGCTCGAAGTAATCAACAAGAGGGTACCTACTGTCAATACAACCATAATGTGGCAGTGAATTCAGTGGATATCAATAGCGCTAATCCCGATATAGCAAGGATAGACGCAGCCGTTAAGGAAGCCGCACAGTGCTATAAAGAGGGCCAACTCAATCAGGCGATGTCCTACGATGAGAATTTGCGAGTTCGTTATGATGTGATTCGCAAAGAAGGTCGATGGTTTATTCAAGAGATGAATGTTATTCGATAGCTAGTTCGTTAGAAGAAGGTTGGAAGGTTGAAGGTTGAAGGTTAGAGCCTTCAACCTAATTTGTAATTATCCCTCTCCTGAAAAACCGTTCTGTTTTCTTTCCTGACCTAACGGATGCAAACTCGTCCGTCAACAGCTTTTGTCAAACTGAGGTGAAACCCTAATTTGCTGACGTTCATAGGGAAGCGTTAGTCTGTTTGAGCTTTGAGTCGTTAAAATGTCATGGAATGATGACTTTTGGCGGTGAAGTCAGGGGTAAGCTCGATAAGTGATCCTAAAAACCTGATCCCATTCGTCTCAAATGTTATGAAACAATGACATTTTGATCCCCAAGTGCCTATAAATTCGTCAATTTCTTAGAAATCGGCTTGTAATCCCCTTGACCTGACCCAGTAGTTTTCTGTTACATAGTTTCATAAAGCGATCCCAAAGAAATACTGATTCCTCGATCAGAATTTCTGAGTTCATCGACGGCTGGAGCGATCCCAAATACCTGTATGAATGATGTCTCACCTGTTACCCCAGCAAACCGATCTTTCAATCAAGCTCGGTAATTCATAAGAAAACGTGAAGCGTAAGAGATAAAACGCTTGGAGAGTTACATGACAATCAAAATTTTTGTCTTTATTCATCAGGATTGACTTACCTGCCGTCTTAATAATTGGAGAGCATAACTCATGGCAAAAGAACGCCCACCTTTGGAAGAGATGACCTTACGGCAACTGCGGAAAGTTGCGAGTGAGTGTGGCATCTCTCGTTATAGCCGGATGCGTAAAGCGCAGTTGCTAGCAGAAATTCAAAAAATCAAACGCACGAGCACCTCAACCAGTCCATCTCACATCGTGGAGGCACAAGAAGAAGTGGAAGCATCAAAATTTGAATTAGGTCAGCAGGATCGCACCGGCGGTACTCTTGCTTCTGTTGATGAAGCGCTATCTGATCTCCCAGGTGGCTATGGTGAAAGCCGAATTGTCCTCATGCCCCGTGACCCACAATGGTGTTACACCTATTGGGACATTCCTAACGATCACAAAGAAGAACTGCGCCGCCAAGGAGGACAACAGCTAGCGCTGCGGATTTATGATGTCACCGACATCAACCTAGACTACCAATCGCCTCATAGCGTACAGGAATATCCTTGCGACGAGCTAGCGCGGGAATGGTACTTGCCCATGCCTGTGAGCGATCGCAATTATGTGGTAGATATTGGCTATCGTTGTGCGGATGGTCGCTGGCTGGTTCTGGCTCGTTCTGCCCCTGTGCGCGTTCCCCCCGTTTATCCCAGTGATTGGATTGAAGATGTATTCATCACCGTTAACTGGGAAGAAGAGCTGCGGGGTAAAACCTTCTACGAATTGGTTCCTCCCAGCAAGCGCACAGCGACAGCAATGGGTACCGAGACAGGCAACCCCATTTACGACCAAATCTTCGGCATGGCGAAATCCGCCGAAGCGCAGCGTGTTGCGGGCTCTCTATACGGTTCCATGCAACAAGTTCCGGTTCACGAGCAGGCAATCAGCTCCTACGTCTTCCCCTCTGGCGTTGGTATGTGGGCTGTCCCCACTATGTCTGGTTTAACCATGTCTGGTGTTGGTATGTCTGGCGTTGGCTTCTCCGCCTCTGCGGTGCCGATGCGTCCTCGCCAGTTCTGGTTGGTTGCAGATGCTGAATTGATTGTCTACGGCGCAACCGAGCCTGATGCTACTGTAACCATTGGCGGTCGTCCGATCAAACTCAACCCCGATGGTACCTTCCGCTTCCAGATGTCTTTCCAAGATGGTCTGATTGACTATCCGATTATGGCAGTTGCAGCAGATGGTGTGCAGACTCGCTCCATCCACATGAAGTTTAATCGTGAGACACCATCCCGTAACACCAATACGAAGGAAGAAGCGGTTACCGAATGGCTCAGCTAGAAAGGTTTGAGTTTTGAAATTTAAAGTTTCACTCAATTGCGAATAGCTCCCCCGGCAAGAGTCGGGGGTTTCTTTTTGAGGAATATGGTTAGTGCTGCAACTTTGAGTTCAATCTTGTTTGCTTTCCCCTTTCCTTTGAAGTACAAAGCATATTGAGGTAATCAAGTGTACAGCCACATTTAACACAATTTCATTCCTTCGATAGAGCAGTTCATCAGGTATTACACTTCATTAGCCTGAGGAAAGGAGACTTCTCACTTTTTTAGGATATAGCATAGCTTTAGAAATAATACAGTACGAGGAAAATTTTTTGTAAATCTACGAGGAGTTATGATATGAGAATTGAAAAGCCTTTATTCCATGATGAAGCCAGTTTAGCTGATACCGCTACAGACCTGGGAAAAGAAGCGATGAAATTAGGTCTTATTCCTAGTTTCGTTGTACGTTACTTTCCTGATAGCCGGCAATTTTATATTCCTAATGAAAAGGAATCTGAGCCTCTGACTGCCGAACAGGCATATTTACGTTTAAATAAAATGGTGAAACAATCAAGAGCATAGTAAAACGTTGGTTTGGTATTGATAGTTTTAAGTTACCCGCTCTAACCCACATAGTCTTTGGATTGTCAATTAAGTAGAATCATTTGATGACGACCTGTTGCCTCAGAAGGGTTAACTGCACCAACTAACGAGGGGTGATGACTTAACTTATAGGTTGACTTGAGGTAACCTTCATCTAATTGCATCAGAGGAAGATTATGCTGTTGCAATACCCCTTGAATCCGTTGAAAGGCTTCAGGAAGTCGATTAAAGGGAATACCAGGGAAAGCATGATGTACTGCATGATAGTTCAGTCCTCCCATTAACCATCCGACCAGAGAACTCGTTTGGAGATTGCGACAAGCATAAAGCTGGGTCAATTGGTGTCTTGTAAACTTGCCCCAAAGCGCATAGTGTTCCAAGTGGTCTCTGGTTTGTACCACCACTCCAATCATCCGTTCCAGAATTAACCAAAATAATAAATAGTGCAGTAGTTTGCCTTGAGCGATCGCAAAAGTCAGCAACACACTATGCACTAGCAGCATACCCGTTACATCAAGTAGCAGTTGAAAGCGCAGGCGAGGTACTAACTTCTGAAAGCGTACAGCCTTAATAAAGGTTTTAATAATTAGTCCGATTCCCCCCAGCAGGAAAATATCACAGCCCCACTGATGACGCACGTACCATTGCAGGAAAGGGGAAGCTTGGTGATACTCTTGCTCTGTCCATTGGACTCGTTCCGGGTCTCGCAAGTCAATCCCGTTCCAGCCATGATGTAAACGGTGCAGTTCTGCATAGATTCCGTAAGGCCACAGCATCGGCCAACTTATCAATCGGGGCATGACGGTATCGAACCCCGTCCATCCCGTCAACGTCTGATGCGCCATATCATGGGTGCAGATGAGCCAGAAAGCATAAAACAGTCCTGCCAGTGCTGTTGCACTCCAAAACAGGGGTTGATTTGATGTTGACCAAGCTAACGCCACCAAGCTGAGGAACATCGAACCAAGTACGCTAAAACGCAGCAGTCCTACCCAAGGATTGACTTGGTGTAAGTCGGCGGTGGCTTGCTCTAACTCTGCAAATAGACTTGTCTTCATTATGGTGCGATTGCCCATCCCTCACCTCAACCAGTAACTTGGGTTCACTGCTGTATTTCAACATTACATCAGCCTGAATTGATCGCTAGGAAAGCGACTACTTCTGCAACGAATGGCTGGAGGGAATAGCGGATACCATCTAAGGATAGAGACGTTGACAAGTTGTTCAAAGGAGTAATCTATGGTTAAAACTCCCTCCCAACAAGAGTTTTTACCGATTCCACCGCTTGAAAGCGGCGATCGCTTAAATCGCTATGAATTTGAGCGTCGTTATAATTCTATGCGTTCTCTAAAGAAAGCTGAATTAATTGAAGGAGTGGTTTACTTGCCTGCTGCACTGCGTTTTAGAAGTCATGGACAACCTCACGCAAATTTGATTATTTGGTTGGGCAATTACCAGGTAGCGACACCAGGTATTGAGTTGGGGATAGAACCCACCGTTCGTTTAGATTTGGACAATGAACCTCAACCCGATGCTGTGTTGTTGATTAATGAAAATTGTGGTGGACACTCAAGACTGAGCGAGGATGATTATATTGAGGGGGCACCGGAACTGGTGGCAGAGATTGCGGCAAGTAGTGTAGCGATAGATTTGCATGACAAAAAACGGGCGTATCGTCGCAATGGGGTTCAAGAGTATATTGTTTGGCAAGTATTTGAGCAAAAACTTGATTGGTTTTACTTGCAGCAGGGTGAGTATGTTTCTTTAGCAGTGGATGAAGATAATGTAATTCGCAGTCGAGTATTTCCGGGATTATGGTTAGCTGCGGGTGATTTGTTGGTAGGAAATATGGGGAGAGTATTGTCGGTGTTGCAGGAAGGTTTAGCTTCACCGGAACATGGAATGTTTGTAGAGCAGTTGGCATAGCAGTAGGAAGATTAGTTTTTTCATTAGGAAAGTTTTTGGTGAGGAGAATGCGCTCACTAGCAAAATATTTTCTGCTAGAAACTCTACCAAGTAGGTACTAGGTACAATGGATTCGGTTCCGAGTACAAAGTGTCTTCCTTCCACATCAAGGAGTTATTTAAATTGACTAAAAATCGTATTGATATTTCAGAGTGGGTAATTCATTTTGTTCACAACAGGGATTTGAGCCATTACCCTAAAAACTTGAGTTTTCCATTGCCCTCTAGTTTTGACAAGACAGGAAAGCCAGTGATCCATAACTTAGATCAGGTTGCATATGAAGATCAGTTAGCTTATGAAACTGATCTTTATCACCCCTATGGTTTAGAACCTGATGCAAGTGCATATTCTGTATTAAAAAGAATTCTATTTGATGGCTACATAAAAGCAGGATGGTCGTTCCGTAACGGAAAGCCTACTATCTACGGACCAAAGCCAGCTGTATGCTTTACCGAAATGCCTCTGTATGCTCTACTAGCATATGCTTCCAAAAGAAATAAGCCTTCATCTATAGATACTTACGGTATTGCATTGCGGAAGCAAGAGCTATTCAAAGCTGGTGGTAGACCTGTGATATATGGCTTATCTAGTCTGCACCAGGAAGCAACTAAAGATGATTCCCACTTTGGCAAAGGCTTTCGATGTCTATCTTCCTTGTGTGGGATAGGTTTACAGGAACAGTATCGTTATGTGGCGATGAACCTAAACAAAGATAGGTGGATAGACTGGACTCATGAACGTGAGTGGAGATGGGCTGATATTGATGACAAATCTGAAGTTCCTGGTTTACCCATATGGATCGAAAATACTTGTTATAAGTTCAGCCAAATTCTTGTAATAGTCAAAGAGGCTTGGGAAGCAGAAGAATTTATTAATTCGATAAAAATTCATTACGATACGGGCGGAAATATTTATGATTCTACATACAATCGTATAGCCTTGAAACGTACTTTAGTAGTTTCTCTGGAAGAGATTGATAAACAGTCAAATAATTTATCAATAATTCGTTTAGAGGATCTGCCAATAAAAAAATTTATATATATAACTCCCAAACAACCTTCAGCTAAAACTCTTGATAAGGTAAAACAAGCTATTAAAGAAGCTAAAGAGGAAGCTAAAAAAGCAGCAGATCAAGATAGAGCAAACGCACCTCGTAACAATAATGGTTATATTAAAGATATCTGTGGATTTGCAAGTGTTGTGACTTACCAAGCTAACACAGAAATCACGGAAGCATTAGTTAGTTTGGGTTATGCCGCACCCTGCGATGGGAACACCTATTTTATCCATGAAGTAACCTCAGGGATAGAAACTGAGGGGACTTTGAGGGTCGAGGAGGCTGCTGCTCGATCTGCAGCAAATAAGCTTTCTGATTTGCTGGGGCAGAAGTTTTATGTAGACTCAAGATGGGATTAGACCAAGTGGTTCACCCAACAGCATGAGCAAGATGGGGGAAGTTGAACAGCTTTATCAACAAATATGCTGATGATCGAATTCTAAATGAGTTATGAGCAGTAAGTAAGAAGTTGAGAAAAATACTAATTGCTCAAAATCTGATTTTCGGTATAGCTTCATTTTAAAGTTTTAGCGACAATGAAATCTCTAAGCAAGAGCAGTTTTTCGCTTCTGATATTTTTAGCGATCGCAGGAATTCCCCTGAGCCAATCTCTGTTATTTTCCCAACCTCTTTATGCTCAGTCTAGTAGCTTGAATATTCGTAAAGAAGGACGCTTGAATCAAGGGAGGCACCAAACCTACGAATTTCGGGCTGAATTCAATCAATTTGTTACCATCTCCTTAAGCAGTCGTCAGTTCGATTCCTACTTGGAACTCTATGACCCAAACGGTCGTTTAATTGCTGAAAATGATAATGCTAATGGGACAAACTCTCAAATTCGTTTAAATCTTCCGACAACTGGGGTCTATACCGTTGTGATCAAAGGAGCCAAAAATCCAGCACGGGGCAATTATACCCTAGCGATTCAGGAGAAAGGGGGGCAAACACCTGCTGCTCCTCGTCCTCCGCAACGTCCTGAAGTCCGGGAGACAGGCAAGGTTGGACAAAGGCAAGTAAGCTACCATTCCTTTCAGGGTCAAGCAGGTGAGACGGTGGCAGTTGCGATTGAGAGCAAGCAGTTCAATCCCATGCTCACCATTTACGATCCTAATGATTATGCGATCGCATCCAACAACCCTAATGAAAAACGCATTCGTTTTAAGCTCTCAAAGACAGGAACGTATCGCATTGGAGTTCAAGGAAATAACCCTTCTCAAGCAGGACAATATAGCCTTGTCATTCATCGGTAAGTAATACGACCTAACTAATTTCCCCTAAAGGTTTGCTACACATTCACAAACCTTGTAGAGAGATAGCAGGCTACAGCTAGAGCCTAATATCTCTAGCTTTGCGCTCTTCCTTTGCGTCTTCGCACAAGATATAAATATTCCCCGCTGCAATCATGAATCAGTCAAAAATTTTCATTAGTATCCTGTTTAGCTTCCTGCTTTTAGGATGCACTCAAGCAGCACAAATACCCCCCCAAAGGGAAACATTACCTCCACAAACCACAACTCAAGTTCCAGACGTTCAAACTTTAAACCCTCTAACGCCTAAAGAAGCTGATGCGTTAATTGCCGCCACGATTAAGGCAATTAATAAGAAAGATGTTGACTTTTTTATTCCCTACTTGCTAGAGCGCGATCGCTCCCCTGAAAATGTGCAAGCAGCCCTCAACCATTATCAGACTTACTTTCAAGGGAAAGAAATTACTAATTTTGAACGCCTTAATATTGAACAACTCGGTCAAACAGCTAGTCAAACTCCTATCCAACGCTTTAACTACCGCATCTATAACAGTAGCGGTATTAGCAAAGACATTGCCGTTTATCAAGACCAAACAATTCGCTTAGTTGAACCCTTTTTGCTCTATTCCTTATACGCCAATCGTTCAGTAGAACGATATATGAGCGCCATTCAAAGCCAAGACGTTGAGCAATTAAGTCAAATCGTTAACCTCGAAGAAGAATTCTTTAGTAAAGAAGAACTCAAAGCCGTTCTAGCCCAGTATAAAAATTTGTTCTCTTTGGAGAATCTCAATTATGAATTAACAGGACTCAATCCAGAGTATCAGCATTTCATCTATACCCTCTCAGAAAAAGATGGGGATAAACATGAAATAAAAGTTCTCTACGGTGATGGTTTGGTCAGTATTAACGATAACTTTCTTCCTGTCAAAAATTAAGGGTGCTGCTCCAGGTGAGGATGAGAGTTCAGGGAAACGGCGTTCCTGGCAAGATACGTAAGAGCGATCGCACGCTCAACGCCTTGTGTACCGAATGGCATGAATTCGTTACAATTTGTAATAAACCAAGCCAACAAAATCTCCATCTCCTTGTCGGGGAAATTTTTAACAACGGTTCCAACGCTAATTGATTCTCTAACCACCTATGCTCTCGTCAAACACCCAACCCCAAGAATCCTTAGAAGTTGCTGCTGTGCCTGAACAGCCGTCCTGGCAAATCAAGTTACTCTACGACGGTGAATGTCCGTTGTGTGTGCGAGAGGTTAACTTTTTGAGAAAACGCGATGCAGGCAGAGGAAAAGTGGCGTTTGTGGACATTGCCGACGATGACTATACTCCTGAAGCGAATGGTGGGGTAGACTTTGAGACGGCAATGGGGCGAATCCATGCGGTACTCCCCGACGGCACTGTGATCAAAAATGTGGAAGTTTTTCGTCGAGTCTACGAGATTCTGGGAATGGGGTGGATTTATGCTGCTACCAAGCTACCTGTGATTGGTTTCATTGTCGATACTCTATATGAAATCTGGGCTGACTGGCGACTCGCTCTCACGGGACGACCGAACTTAGCCACTATTATTAGCGATCGCCAAAAGCGGATTGAGTGTAAGGCGATCGAGCGCTGCCGATTGACCGACAATGATGATTGACCTCTATTGCGAACGTTTTTTGATTTCGTTGCCTTTGCACTCGCTCCTCATCAAGAGTTGCTGGAGAGACGAAAGGGTAGTTGTGAATACGCCAGAGGTTAGCGATGCTCCTACTCCCACTGCTAAGAAGAGCGCATTGCCTGCTCTACCGACTGCCATAAGATGGTGCTAGGGCGTGTCATCAAATAGGTGCCGACCTAGTTTAAAATCAGTAGCCTTAGAG
>CBKWLJ010000046.1:0-29481 GCA_966675205.1 uncultured bacterium | reverse complement strand
CCTGGGGAGTTAGACAGAAACATGAAGGATGAAACAAGAACGATCGCAAATATTCGATGCTTCATCCTTTCAAGGGTTGTGGTCCCTTGACCCGACTATCACCTTTCTCAATCATGGCTCTTATGGAGCTTGCCCAGTACCAATACTGGAAAAGCAGCAACGATTGCGGGAACAGTTGGAACGGCAACCTCTGCGCTTTTTTATGCGGGAATTTGAGCCGTTGCTTGATGCGGCAAGAAACCAGCTAGCAGATTTTGTAGGAACAGATGCCGATGAGCTGGTGTTTGTCCCTAATGCTACTACAGGTGTGAATACAATTTTGCGATCGCTCCCTTTCAATCCAGGCGATGAATTACTGACAACCAACCTGGAGTACAATGCTTGCCGTAACGCCCTCGATTTTGTTGCCAACCGCACAGGGGCAAAAGTAGTAGTCGCAACAGTCCCCTTTCCCCTAGAGTCTCCCCAGCAAGTGATTGAGGCAGTAATGCAGCGAGTCTCATCCAAAACACGTCTGGCACTGTTAGATCATGTCACCAGTCAAACTGGGTTAATCTTCCCTCTCCAACCATTAGTAAATCAACTGGCAGCACAGGGAGTAGATACATTAGTAGACGGGGCCCATGCACCGGGAATGGTGCCTCTAAACTTGCAGGAAATGGGGGCAACCTATTACACAGGTAACTGCCACAAGTGGTTGTGTGCCCCAAAGGGAGCAGGATTTCTCTATGTCCGACGTGACAAGCAATCTGCCATTCATCCCCTCGCCATTAGCCACGGGGCTAACTCCCGCCGCACTGATAAGTCGCGCTTCCAACTTGAATTTGACTGGATGGGTACATCTGACCCAACAGCTTATTTATGCGTTCCCGAAGCGCTGCGGTTCCTGGGTTCGCTGCTGCCAGGTGGATGGTTGGAATTGATGAAAAATAATCATGAAAAGGCACTCTTGGCAAGGCAGATACTCTGTGAGACATTAGGGGTATTACCTCCCTGTCCTGAGAAAATGATTGGCTCAATGGCAGTTGTACCTTTACCTTCAGAGTTATCGTTATACGAGGTAAAACCACAAACACGAGAGTGGCCCATACTCCAAGATTTGTTGCTGGAACGTTTTAACATTGAAGTGCCAGTAATTTTCTGGAAGGCACCCTTTCAATTAATGGTGAGGGTTTCGGCTCAACTGTACAACACTCCAGAGCAGTACAACAATTTAGCGAAAGCACTCATGACGCTATCTAGGAAATAGGTTGTTAGCGCAGTGGGGCTTAGCCCAGGTTGGAAGGGTAAAAGGTTAGAAGTTGGGGAATCAGACGCGATAATGTCCAGCAACCAACGACTCACGGTTCATGGTTCACCACTCACGGTTGGCACAAGTCCTTGCAAGAGCAGATATTCGACTTGCTTTGGAAACAAACTCCATGACTTTATCATTCCCTGACTGCCCTTTTGTGGCAAGAGCGAAGATTACCGATCCTCAGTTGTTTATCGGTCGAAAAGAAGAATTGAAGGCGATTACAGCATGGATGACTGATGCACAACCCGTCAGTATTAATGTAGTGGGGCCTAGGCGAATTGGTAAATCGTCTTTGTTGTACCACTTTTTTCAAACGTATCAAAAGCGCGTGCCTGAACCCACACGCTATGTAGTCCTTTACCTCTCGCTTCAGGATGCCCGGTGCCAGTCGGAGAATGACTTCTATCAGGCAGTGGCACAGCAGTTATGGCATAACTTCGCAGTGCAAAGGAACCCAGCCTTAATCGAACCGTTGAAAGTACAACCGTTTAACCGCTTAGCCTTTTGTTCGGCGATGGGACAGTATAAAAGGTTGGGAGTCTTGCCTGTGTTTTGCCTAGATGAGCTTGGTCCTCTGTTTCGCCATCCTGACGAGTTTGATAACGGATTTTTTGATAATTTGCGCTCTTTAATGGAAAGCCATGTCGTGATGCTGATAGTGGCGTCCCATAGAAAGCTGGAATTTTACCAGCGCCGCCATCAACTCACCTCTGCTTTCTTCAAACTCTGGCAGGTTCTAATGCTGGGCGAATTTACGGAAAATGAGGCTCAGGCACTCCTTCACTTACCAGCCAGTACCGTTAAAGGTGCAACACCCGCTTTGAATACCCAAGAGCAAAGTCTTGTGCAGCAGTGGGGTGGGCGTCATCCTTATTTGCTCCAACTTGCAGCCAGTTTACTGTATGAAGCGCGTCAGACTGAACGGGATGAAGGTTGGGCGAAGGCGGAGTTTGACAAAGAAGCCCGTCGTGTCTCGAAACCAGGCGGGATGGTTCCTAGACCAACCCTTTATTTAATCATAGGTCTTGCTGGAGCGATCGCTCTGGGCTTGCTTGCTCTGATTGTTTTGAATACCTGGCGCTGATTCCCTATCGTTTTGCCTGAACACAACAGGGAATGATCAATAAAAAAGCCCTCTTGAGGCAGTTAAGAGGGCCTACTTCTACACTCGTTTTCAGCTTACTGAGACGATGTGAATAATTTGTGAAATGACGAAAAGCTTTTTTGGTAGGGCCTCAAATATAGCGGTTCTCAGTTGGGTGGAATATACCTGGTTTCAGGAGTTAGGAGTCAGGAGTCAGGAGTCAGGAGTTAGGAGTCAGGAGTCAGGAGTTAGGAGTTAGGAGTTAGGAGTTAGGAGTTAGGAGTTAGGAGTCAGAAGATAAATAGCTGTACTCCACTCATTTGAGCATGGCTATAAAAAATACTCTCCCTGGCCAAAGGGAGAGCATCGGATAGGTGATTACCGAAACAATTTAAGCTTATCGACCAACTGTGAAAAATTTGTGAACGGTGAGGAGGGTCTTTTCTCAAGGTGAAAACGTCATTTTACATCGGGATGCAAGGACGATAGGCTCTCGTGTTTTGGCTTTCCCCCTTGAGGTTTGGAACTCTTTCTAGGGGTTGATTTGTTATCAGACGATAATTTGATAAAAAGATTGCTGATTAAATTATTTAAAGTAAGCTGTTAGTAATACATGTCATACACGCAAATATGAAAAATTTGTGAATTTTTCCTGCTTGTATTACAGCTTAAAAGCAAAAAGTCCAGCTATAATCACTGGACTCTTAGAGTATGCTTTTGACTGATAATTGAGTGCGCTCTTCACTCTTCTAGCATTACTTACAGCTTTTCTATTTTCCTCTGATCATGGGACAGTCTTTTTTCTGGCTCATTGGGCGTTCATTATGAGTGTATTCGATGTATTGTATATAGTCTTGTTTTAGTGTTAAGTCGAGCAATTACCAAGTCACCTTCAAGTTAAGGTTAAAAATTATTAAAGTCTATTGATTTTGAAGAAAATTGTTGAGGATTTCCTGGGCTTGAGGAGGGATTTCTTGGACTAAACGAATCGGGAAGCGATCGCTAGAAGCATATTGAGCATATTCTGGTGTTAGAAAAATGGCGTACTGGGCTGCTGAGGGTTGAGAATTGGTTCCCGCTACATTATTTTTAGTCAGTTGTGCTGCCATCGCTAAAGCGATCGCTTTTACATAGTTGCGGACTTCAACCGCTTGCTCGCCGACTATTTCCCCCCCACTGTAAAGGGTATCGGGTTGACCCGCCTGATCCATTGTAGTGCTAGGGTCTTTGACGCTCAGATGCGTACCCCCAACAAAACCCACTAACCATTTAGGAGAGGGTAATTGCTCAAACGCCCGAACTTGTTCGGTTAAAACTGGGGTGGTTTTATCAGCAGAAGCTCCTGCAATCATTGTGGGAACAGCGACTTGAGTTAAGCCAGTGTCACCGAATAAAAGGGAAGTTGTAGGAGAAAGTGCGATCGCAGATTTAACCCGTGCATCGCGCAGTTGGTAGCTTTCTTCGGGAAGTCCTTTAGCAAAACATTGAGCATTTTCCCCCAAACTAAATGTCAGCACATTTCCAGGGCAGCGCTGTTTCAATTCGGTTAGTTGCAACTCGGCCCCCGCAAGGGATAAAGCGGTAGAACCTCCTAAAGAATAGCCGACAACCATCACGCGATCGACAGCTAATTTCCCTTCAAGTTTCTCTGATTGTTGATTGAGTTTGCTCAGTTCGTCGAGGACAAAGCTGACATCTTTAGGGCGATTTAAAAACTCTTCTGCTTCCAGAAGGGGTGCTTTGAGTTTCAGTGCTTGCCTGATATGAGTTTCATTGCTGCCTGGATGTTCTAAAGCGGCGACGACATAGCCATGAGAGGCTAAATGTTCTGCCAGGTAGCGCAGTTCGTGACGGACGGAACCCAATCCATGCGTAAAAACAATTAGCGGTTTATCGGAAGATGCTTGGGTTGACCAATAAACATCTACTGGAATCTCACGACGACGCTCTGTATCATTTAAGTTGAGCTTGAGTACCTGTACTTGAGCGTTTCCAGGTTGAGTAGGGTCAAACGGGATTTGAATTTGGGGGCGTTGAGGAGCAAGTTGGGGAGAAATGGCTGCCATAAACGCCTGAGATTGCCAAAAGGCTCGATTAAAATTTCCGAGAACTTGAAAAGCGCGATCGAGATTGATCTCAATGCGGGGATGGGGGTATGCTTCGATAAAGCTAATGAGGGATAGTCCTTGCGGATTTCTCGCCCCTGAAACTAAGGCTGATTTGATCAATAACTCGCCAACTTGATCTGAACGAGAGGTTGTTTTCGCCAGCGCCGAGACAAGGGAATCACCCACTGGAGTATCGAGGAAGTTACGAACTGCGACTGGGTTAATGTTGAAGTTGGCCTGAAGTGCGGATAGGATAGTCTCCCGTTGTGTTTGGCGCAGACTTCGAGCATAGGCTTGCAGCCGAGGTGATGCATTTCCTGTTTCTGCCAAGGTTTTGATCTCAGCCAAGTCAAGAGTTTGGGGGGAAGAACCTCGACGAACCACCACAGTTTGAGCGGCTTGTACAGGAGGCGTTTCACCAGGGAAGCTGATGAGGGCAGTAAGTACAGCGATGCCGAAAACTTTAGTCCCAATTCCACTGAGAAGAAGTGACTGCCAACGAGAGATAGGTTGCATGAATCGGTTCATTGTCCGCACTCCTGAGGTTTGATCACGAGAAGAAATGCGATCGCTCTTGAAAAGAAGATTACGCTACTCCAGTGACTCCAGCAATCCCTGAACGAATATAGTTGCTGTTAAAGATAAAGATTCGGGAAGACTCTGGGTTGTAAAGATGATCAACGAGAGAAGATTATAGGTTTGTCCAATCCGCTTTTACTGCCCCGGAAAATCTTTTGATCATATCCTTGAGATTTCTGTAGGGTGAGCGAAACAGGGAGATCGATATGCTAGAAAATCTGGCAAGCAATGCTTACAATACATTAAGCACAGCGAGAGCGATCGAGCTCAACCTTAATCCTCAAAATTTTACAGATACTGTTAATCCGCTTGACCCCCTTAATTATTACAGCTTCACCCTAAGTGCTAGCAGCAGCATTAATATCAGCTTGAGTGAATTGAATGCAAATGCTGAGTTGGAGTTGCTCAATAGTAACGGTGAAGTCTTGCAAACTTCAACGCCACTAGGAATTAACTCAAAATCTCTCTTGACAACCCTTGAAGCGGGTCATTATTACTTTAAAGTCTATGCAGATGACGAAATCACAACAAACTACCAACTGAGCCTATCTGCTACCTCCTCTGAAGAGGCGGCAAGTACAGCTAACAAAGATGTTCTCACGGGATTGAGTAATCTTAGCTTTGAAACAGGGGTTTTTACAGTAGGGACTAGCGGTGAAGTTAGCATTGACTATCTATTTGATGGGGGTGCCTACCAAGGTGAGTTAGCCATCTTTAGTTGGGAAGGAATGGAGCAATTTGGAACAAATACCAACGAGTTTATTACAGAAGCCGTCCATCATGCTTGGAGTAATTCCCAGTTGGGTTATGTCGTAATTTCTGACTCTAATGATGGTGCAAGATTTCAGGGTTCTTTTGCTTAGGAGGACGATTACAATTCTGGGGAATACCAAAACGTACAGACATTTTCCTGCGTCCGGGTGACACTTTTGGCGTCATGCTTGTCCCCAATGGTACAGTACAGCAGGTATTGGATAATCCTGCTAGTAAAGGGGATATTCGCCCGTTATTTTCGCTGTCTACAATTAATCCTCTTGATGCTTTTCATGCCGGACAAATTGCAGATGTAACGGGAGATGGTAATACCTTTGTGATGGAAGATTTGCGGGTTGATGGTTGCTCAGACCAAGATTACAACGATATTGTATTTCAGGTGCGAGGTGCAACGGGAACAGCACTGCACTTAGATGAGGTAATTAACTCCAACTATAACTGGCAGACTACAGATTTGGGCAAAGCCTTAATAAATTACGCCACTCCTTACAATACACCCAACTCTGAGTTAGACATCCACGAAGAAGAACTCCCCGAAATTATACTATGCACACTTGTCTAGTGTGTCAGTCAGTAACGGCAGTCAAGTCAGTGCAGGAGCTACAGTGGGTGGCGTAGGCAGTACTGGGTATTCGACGGAAAATCACCTGCATTTTGAAGTGCGCGTGAATAATCAGCGGAAGAATCCTAGAGATTATGTTCAGTTCTAGAACAGACGATATCTACAAAAACATTAATCAATCGGTTTCGCTTCCGGTATCTTACATCACTGATAAAACATACTCTCCTTCATTAACTGCATAATTAGTCGAAACATCAAACACTAATCCATCTGCCTCTGCATAGACATCAATTAAGTGTGGCAACTCCCCGGTTTTATTAAAACTCAGCAATTGATACACTCGTTGCCCTGCTTGAATTGTACTGCCTAACTCTACTCTCGATTGAATCATCCCTCCAACAGGGGCATAGTATTTTTTAATTTGGCTTTTGATAGTGAAATTAATTGGATGCGATGCTGTACTTTCCAAAGGAAATCCCCGAAGTTTTAAAACGCCTTTCTGGGCTAAATAGTTTTTAATGCGAAAGAAGCCCTTTTTCACGGAGTCTGGATGCATTTGCATCCCCGAACCTAGTTCTAGCGTCCAAGACTCAACATCGAGCTTAATTTCTTTACCTAAAGCTGCTAATTTCTTTTCTAAAGCTAACCAAGGCTTCATAAATGCCTCATCAAAAGCATCCCCATCGTATTCATCCATTAAAATTCCATAATCTAAGAGAAACGCTTTAGCGCTTTTTTCTCGGCTTTGGAAGCAATACAGGTAATCAATTGCTTGGTTAGTAGAACTATGAATATCAATTACATAGTTAGCATTTAAACATAAAGATTGTAAATGATATCGATAGCGTTCACTAAAGGGTAATCCCCTGGGAGACTGAATTTTTTCTAGTTCTTTCTGAAAGCTAGACTGAATTCGTTCTAGATAATTTTGACGAATATTTTCTACTTCCAAATCAACTTGCGATTTGGCAAAAGCTTCTAAATCTTCGCATTCTTTTTCATAGTCCCAGAAAATTCGATTCCAGTCTTTGCCATCGGAAGCGTTAAATCTTCCTGTAGAAAAGTAATAAGTTCGATGATTGGTGCTTGCAGGATTGCAGACAGGGACAAGCCAGATTTCTCCAATAAGCTGAGTCTCATCTAAGGTTGTTAAAAACTCAATCAATTGGTGAATAACAGCATTACCAACAATTTCAGCTCCATGTAAATTGGATTGTAAGTAAGCCTTTTTGCCCGGTTTAGCTCCCGTAAATTTGTAGACTTGGATAAAAAGGCGATCGCCTGAAGCTAAATGCTGAATCGGAATTGTAGAAATAGTCGGAATCATTGCCAATACAAGTGGGGTTTACCTGGAAGTTGTTGCCTCTAAAACTTCGTAAAATCTCAACTCAAAAATTGCTTACGTTCCCGGTAATGTTCGCAAACGCTCATCGAGATGAGTGCGGTCAGCTAAAGTTTGAAGTAATGGGCCATGAGATCCAAATTCCACAACACTCACTGACCCTACTGGACATCCTAAGCGAAAGCGGAAGCGTCCTACATCAATTCCTAGTAGGCTACACAAAATAATGCGAATTGTTGCCTTATGGGAGACAATTAAAACATTACCTTGAGGAAATCGGTGTTTAATCTCATCAATCACCTGCAAGGCGCGATAAGCTATTGCTACTGCTAATTCCCCCTCCGTGGGTGGATACCAAGCTGGATCAGCTTGCCAGCGAATATAATCATCATGGAATTCGAGGTTGACAGCTTTTGGGGTTTTGCCTTCCCACTTGCCATAGTTAATTTCTTTTAATCCATCCCGCAATTCGGGTTCCATGCCAATTGCCTCACCCAACGGTTTAGCAGTTGCCATTGTTCGTCTCATTGGACTGCAAAAAATCGCTGCCCAAGGTACAGAACGATAGGCAGTGGCAAATGCCTGTGCCATCTCCACCCCGTCTGGTGTGAGTTCCGAGTCTACCGAACCGCAAAAGGCATTGACTCGGCTACAATCAGTTTGCCCGTGTCGTAGTAAATAAAGCTTGAGACTCAATGTCACTTGTCTCCAACATCTCCATTAAGGTTACAACGGCAGGTGCAAAGGTGGTGTGATGGGTGTGACTTGATTGGTGATTAATCAGATTAAAAATTCATAGTACTCGCTACGCGAGTATTCATAATTACGAATTATTGTTGATTGGGTAGCCTACACCGCAAGTACTATGAAATTCAAAATCCTACTGGCTACTGTCGCACTCATTGGCACCCTCTGTTCAGCTTGCTGGGGGAGGAGAGACTGTACCCGTGGCACATTTGCTGAAATAGCTGTTGCCTATGCATCAGCAGGACAGAGTAACCAAGCGCAACAATTTGCCCATAAACTTCATACTTCGACTCGCAAAGTGGCGGTATTGAGTCAGATAGCGGTTCAAGCGGCAAAAGCTGGACAGACTCAACAGGCGGCCCAACTGTTTAAGCAGGCGCTTCAAATTGCCGATAAAATTGACTCACCCCCTGATAAAGTGATGGCATTAGTTGCGATCGCATCTAGCTACGGACAAGCAGGACAAAACGACAAAGCCACTCAAGTCTTATCCCAAGCCGTACAGAGCGTTCACGAAATTTGGGGGACTTCTTTTGTCAAAGATACGGTGTTGGAGAAAATAGCCGTTACTTATGCCGAACTCGGAAACCCCAATCAAGGGCTTCAAGTTACTAACAAAATTTTCGATGAAATTCCTCAAGGAAGAGCTTTAGCTCAAATTGTGGCTAAATACGTAGCGATGGGAGAATACGACAACGCTCGACAGGTAGCCGAAACGATAGAATTTAAGGGGTCTAAGGCTTATGCGTTAATAGCGATCGCTACCCCAACCGGAGAATATCAACAAGCACTCTCTGTTGCCCAAACAATCGAGGAGGATGAAAAAACTCAACGTTACCTTAAAAGTATTATCTTGGAAAAGATTGCAAGTTTGTACTCACAAGCGGGTCAACAAAAGCAAGCTATGGAGGTCGCTTCCCAAGTACTTCAGCTCAAAAAAACAGAGAATAATGTTTCAAAAGTAACTCAATTAGCTAAAGTCGCTACTCTCTATGCCGAGGCAGGGGAAAAACTGAAAGCCACCTCTATATCTTCTCAAATTCTGCAAATCATTAAACAACTTGAGGATGCCCAGACAAAAGCGCATCTACTAGCTGAGGTCGTTCAAGTATACGGTAAAGCTGGACAAAAAGAACTAGCAGATGCTGTCTTCTCGCAAGCCCTTGCAATGGCTCAAAGTGTAGAAAATGATGAGAGCCAATCTCGGGCTTTAGCAACACTTGCTCTTGCTGCTGGACGGATTCAACCTTACGACCAAGTGCTTCAGTTAATTCAAACAATTGAAGATACTAAAATTCAAACATCTACGCTGATTACACTGGCTCAAGATTACGCCCGTTCAAAGCAAAAAGAGCAGGCTATTCAAGCTTTCAACCAGGCGTTTCAAAGTGCCCAACACTTAAAAAATAACCAAGACAAAGCTCAAATTCTAGCTGAGATTGCTGTCTGGTTAGCGAGAACGGGTCAATATGATCGCTCGCTTGCCGTAGCCCAAACCATTGATGCTAAAATAGAAGATTCGCCCAAAGCCTCAGCTTTAGCAAAAATTGCAGATGCATATGCGAAAGCAGGACAACAGGATAAAGCGATCGCAATTTTATCCCAGGCGCTTCAAGCGGCTAATACAATCAAGTGTTCTTATTGATACCGAATTGCGTTCAAATGTGATTGGTATCCACCCCTCATCTGGCTCGATGAACCATCCCAACTGACTAACGCTCACCACTTGAGAAATGCTACCTCTGGCCCTTGCTCCCGACGAATCTTACCATCCTTCTCAAACCAGTCAATAATCTGCTGATGCGTCAACTCTTCAATACTGACACCATTATCCTTGGCAATTTGCTTTAATAAGCGCTGAGAGGAAATGGTTAATCGGGTTAAGAATTTCTCGTGGGAAGACAGCAGTGCTTTATCTACATCCGCTGACTCTTCTGTTGATAAGAATTGTGTTCCTGGTTGCTGTGGTTCGACCATAACCCTTTAATATCCTTATGCTTTCTGATTTTAAAGGTAATCAGCACAAATTCAATCGAGCGATTGAGCAGATGACTTCTAAGAATTCCCTTCAACTCGTGGTCTAATCAAATAGCCACATTGATGCTCTCCCTTGTTGAGCCAGTGTGTTCTTTCTACAATACAATCTGGTAAAACTGCTGCAAACATTTCCAATTCATGCCCACATACACTCGGAAAAGTTTCAGCGACGTTGGAAATTGCACAATTGTGTTCAATCAAAATGAATTGAGGAACTGATTGATTATTAAACGTCTGGGGTTCAAGACTGTGCCACTCAGCCATGTAGCCTTCGCTGCGGCGGATTTCTACTAACTTGGCAACCCGCTCTTGTACCGAACCCGTACCGACTTTGTCGTAATATTCCTGCGCCTTTCGCTGCCACTGTTTCCGCAGAATTGAACTGGCTTGTTCGGGTCCTAGTGTTTCTGTTAGCGTATCCAACAGGGAAACTGCGAACTCACCGTAAAGATTCGGGAAGCGATCGCGTCCTTTACGACTGAGGTGGTAGACGTGTTGGGGACGCCCCATGCCAGCTTGCACGGATTTATACTCAATCAGTCCTTCTGCCTCCAAATCCTTGAGGTGACGCCGAATCGCTTGTGGGCTAATTTCAAGGGTATCGGCTAACTCTTGTGCCGTTGCCTGATCCTGTTTCAGTAAATACTGCAAAATATCTTGCTTCGTTGAAGGCTGCTGAGTAGTCGTCATCGGCTTGGTGGTGAAATCTGTGTTGGGAGGCGAACAAAAAAAGTTCAGCTTGACTTTGACAACATCTTTGTTGTTAATATATCTTACAATAGAATTAAACAACAAGAATGTTGTTTTAATAGCTCTGGCTCAAGACGGTCTCATCCATCCTGTGAAACTGGGTGCGAAGCCACCCCCACCTCCGATCCTAAAAGATTTATATAGAACACGAGAGAACACTTAACATAATGACTGCCACCGTCAAAAAACTAGTCAACCAACCCTATAAGTACGGCTTTGTCACCGATATTGAAGCCGATATGATTCCTCGTGGACTCAATGAGGACGTAATTCGCCTGATTTCTGCCAAAAAGAACGAGCCAGAATTCATGCTGGAGTTTAGGCTCAGAGCTTATCGGCAATGGCTGAAGATGACTGAACCCGCTTGGCCTCATGTCAGCTATCCGCCCATTGACTATCAAGATATTATTTACTACTCCGCTCCCAAACAGAAGAAGGAAAAACTGCAAAGTCTTGATGAGGTTGACCCGGCACTGCTGGAAACCTTTGAGAAGCTAGGTATTCCTCTGTCGGAGCAAAAGCGGTTGTCTAACGTGGCGGTGGACGCCATTTTTGATAGTGTCTCTGTCGCCACTACTTTTAAAGAAAAGCTGGCGAAAGAAGGGGTTATCTTCTGTTCCATCTCGGAAGCGCTGCAAGAACACCCAGACTTAGTGCAGAAGTATCTCGGCAGCGTTGTCCCCATTGCAGACAACTACTACGCCGCCCTGAATTCGGCCGTTTTCAGTGACGGTTCCTTCGTCTTCATTCCCAAAGGCGTCACATGTCCGATGGAACTCTCCACCTACTTCCGGATTAATACCGGTGACACGGGACAGTTCGAGCGTACCCTGATTGTTGCCGAAGAAAGTAGCTATGTCAGCTATTTAGAAGGGTGTACCGCCCCCATGTACGACACCAACCAGCTACACGCGGCAGTTGTAGAACTCGTTGCCCTTGATAACGCTGAGATTAAGTACTCCACGGTACAGAACTGGTACGCAGGGGATGAAAAGGGCAAAGGCGGTATCTATAACTTTGTCACCAAGCGCGGTTTGTGCAAGGGCGTCAATTCCAAGATTTCTTGGACACAGGTTGAAACCGGTTCGGCTATTACCTGGAAGTACCCTAGCTGTGTGCTGGTGGGTGACAACTCCGTCGGTGAGTTCTACTCCGTAGCGCTGACGAATAACTATCAGCAAGCCGATACCGGAACAAAAATGGTGCATATCGGCAAAAACACCCGCAGCACGATTATTTCTAAAGGGATTTCCGCAGGTAACTCCAAAAATAGCTATCGGGGACTGGTGAAAATTGGACCCAAAGCAGAAGGCGCGAGAAATTACTCTCAGTGTGACTCCATGCTGATTGGTAGTACGGCGGAAGCGAACACCTTCCCCTACATCCAAGTAGAAAATCACACGGCAAAAGTGGAGCATGAAGCGTCTACCTCCAAAATTGGAGAAGACCAGCTATTCTACTTCTCTCAGCGTGGCATTTCTGAAGAAGATGCCATCTCCATGATGGTAAGTGGATTCTGTAAAGATGTCTTCAATAATTTACCCATGGAGTTTGCTGCCGAAGCAGATAAACTGCTGAGTCTGAAACTAGAAGGCAGTGTGGGTTAATGATTGTTGGGTAGATAATGCCCGTTTAATCGCCCTATAGATGGTACGCAAGAGAGGAAAATGACCTCATGAACACACAGCTCAAAGAACATACAGGTGGCTGTTTCTGCGGTCAGATACGTTATCGCGTTTTAGGAGAACCCTTGTGGGTCGGTAACTGCCATTGCACAAAGTGTCGGCGATTTTCTGGAGCGGCTTTTTCGTCGGGAGTTTTCTTCGAGAAATCCAACTTTGCATGGCTACAGGGCGAACTCACCAGGTTTCAATCATCCGATTGGGGTAAACGGGGATTTTGCTCTCGTTGTGGCTCTCAGTTAGCGTATGAAGATGAACGATTACCCGACTATATAGGAATCAATATAGGCAGTCTGGATGAACCTGACGATTTCCCCCCGCAAGTCCACATCTGGACATCAAGCAAACTCCCCTGGATTGAGTTAAATGATGGTTTGACCGAGTATCCGCAAGACCCTCCTATGGAGGTAGAAGCGTGAAATTCTTAGTCTTGTTTATCCAGTTTCCGGTTGAAAGAAAATACCAACGGCTAACGGTTCACTCTCAACAGTCAACAGTCAACAGTTAACAGTCAAAATGATCGTAGAAAACAGCGAAGTGATACTGTCTGTCCGTAATTTAACGGCAGAGGTGGAGGGAAACCAGATTCTTAAAGGGTTGAATCTGGAAGTGAAGGCAGGAGAAATCCATGCCATCATGGGGCCAAATGGTTCTGGAAAAAGTACATTTTCCAAAGTTTTAGCCGGTCATCCCGCCTACAACGCTACTGGAGGCGAGGTGATTTTTCAGGGACAAAACCTGCTGGAAATGGAGCCGGAAGAACGGTCACTCGCTGGAATTTTTCTCGCATTCCAGTATCCTATGGAAATTCCGGGTGTTAGCAATTTAGATTTCTTGCGCGTCGCTTACAATGCCCGCCGCAAGCACCAGGGATTGGAGGAAATGGATGCCTTCGACTTTGAAGACTTGATACAGGAAAAACTGGGAATTGTCAAGATGAATCCCAGCTTCCTAGAGCGCAGTCTCAATGAAGGCTTCTCTGGGGGCGAGAAGAAGCGAAATGAAATTCTTCAGATGGCATTACTCGAACCCAAGCTAGCCATCTTAGATGAAACAGATTCTGGCTTGGATATCGACGCACTGAAGATTGTTGCCGATGGCGTGAATCAGTTGGCGAGTCCAGAGAATGCCACGATTATGATTACTCACTACCAGCGTCTGCTCAATTACATTGAACCGGATTACGTCCATGTTATGGCAGCCGGTCGCATCCTCATGACGGGTGGTAAGGAATTGGCGCTGGAGCTCGAAGAGCGGGGTTATGATTGGGTGGTCGAGGAAAAAGTAGCTGAGGTGGGAGCACGATGACAGTTCAAGTTTCTCCCAGCATGATTCCCAGTCCGGAAGATTTGGCTTTACTCTCGGCAGTAGAAGGCCGGGATGCTTATCTGACGAAGTTGTTAAATCAGTGCCAAGCCCTAGAAATACAAGGGATTGAGCCGGAAACGACAGCCTTATTGAAAGAATTACGCGATCGCGCGTCTCGTTGGGTGAGTACGCTTACCTTTCCGACTAAGCGGGATGAAGAGTGGCGGTTTACGGATTTGTCACCCTTAGCGCAGGTTAATTTTGCCCCTGCTGCAACGGTGGATTTGCCGGAGTCAGTGGTGAGTGAGTTTGCCTTGCCAGACGCGCCGATTCGATTGGTGTTTGTCAATGGAGTTTACGCGCCTCAACTGTCGGCAGTTACCGAGTTGCCGGAGGGGTTGGTTGTAAGTAGCTTAGCTCAGTTGCCACTCAATTACCGATCGCAAGTCGGAAACTATCTCGCCCAGCAACCAGGTTCAGCAGAAGTCTTTACGGCACTGAATACGGCAAGTTTAACGGATGTTGCTGTCGTCTGGGTGGCGAAGAATACTGTTGTGGAGGCACCTGTTCACTTACTGTTTCTATCCACAACGGATGAGACGCCAACTTTCTCCCAACCCCGTTGCCTGGTGGTGGCCGAATTGGGAAGTAGTGTGACGTTGGTAGAAGAGTATAGCAACCCTTCACGAGATGTGGCCCATGGCGTTCAATTTACTAATGCGGTGACGGAAATCGTGTTGGAAGAGAATGCTCAGGTCAACCACACCAGGATAGACTGGGAAAGCAAAGCCGCGTTTCATATCGGGAAAAGTGCGATCGCTCAAGCCCGTTATAGCCGCTATACCTGCAATGCAATTACATTGGGAGCGAAACTGTCTCGGCATAACTTAGAAGTTTTCCAGACAGGGGAAGGAACCGAAACAACCCTGAATGGTTTGACGTTGATTGGTGGTGAACAGTTAGCAGATACTCATAGTGCGATCGCGTTAAATCATCCCAACGGTACGAGTAACCAGTTGCACAAATGTATTATCGATGACCGCGCTCATGCGGTATTCAACGGTAAGGTATTTGTCCCGCAAGCTGCCCAATTTACCAATGCGGGTCAGTTGAACCGCAACCTGCTACTATCACCGAAAGCTCGCGTTGATACCAAACCGCAACTGGAAATTACGGCTGACCAAGTTAAATGTGCTCACGGTGCTACCGTCAGCCAACTCGACGCCGATGAAATTTTCTACCTGCAAAGTCGTGGCATTAATGAAACTAATGCCCGTGAACTGTTGCTAGATGCGTTTGCCGCCGAGGTTCTGGAGCAAATTCCTGTGGCTTCTTTGCGTAAAAGGCTTTCTCGGTGCGTAGCGTGTAGAACGTCTTAGTCCTTAGTCATGAGCCACCATAATCTACTGCTCACAACCATTAGACGAAAATCCCCGACTCCTGACTCCTGACTCCTGACTCCTGACTCCCATTTACCAGACTTGCCCATTCTCCGTTCCCTGTTGCCAACATGACTTGCATCCAAGAAAAAACCATTGCCGACACAGTCCGCGCTGACTTCCCCATATTGCATCAGGAAGTCAACGAAAAACCCTTAGTCTATCTCGACAACGCGGCGACTTCCCAAAAACCGCTTGCGGTACTCAATGCCCTGCGCGACTACTACGAACGGGACAATGCTAATGTCCATCGTGGTGCTCATACCCTGAGTGTAAGAGCAACGGAAGCTTATGAGGGGGCAAGGGATAAAGTCGCCAAGTTCGTCAATGCAGCTTCGCGCAAAGAGATTGTCTTCACCCGCAATGCGTCAGAAGCGATTAACTTAGTTGCCTATAGCTGGGGATTGAATACCTTAAAACCGGGAGATGAGATTATTCTCACGGTAATGGAACACCACAGCAACATCATTCCCTGGCAACTCATTGCTCAGAGGACGGGTGCGGTAATCAAGTATGTGGGACTAACGGACACGCAAGAGTTTGACTTGGAGCAGTTCAAAGCGCTGATTTCTGATAAGACTAAGCTCGTGTGTGTGGTTCATGTCTCTAACACCTTGGGTTGTATTAACCCGGTAGAAGAGATAATTGCGATCGCACATCACCACGGCGCGAAAGTACTGATCGACGCTTGTCAAAGTGTGCCTCATATGCCGATTGATGTCCAGGCAATAAATTGTGATTGGTTAGTGGCATCAGGACACAAAATGTGTGCTCCTACGGGGATTGGCTTTTTGTATGGCAAACTAAACTTGCTAGAGGCAATGCCTCCGTTTATGGGTGGCGGCGAGATGATTTCCGAAGTCTATCTCGACTACTCCACCTATGCGGACTTGCCGCACAAATTTGAAGCAGGGACACCGGCGATTGGGGAAGCGATCGCATTAGGTGCAGCAGTAGATTATCTTACAAACATAGGGATGGACAAAATCCACGCCTATGAAGAAGAATTAACGGCTTATCTTTTCAAGCAACTACGCGGCATTCCGAATCTCACAATTTACGGGCCCCAACCCACAGCAGACGGCAAAGGTAGAGCAGCACTAGCCTCGTTTACAGTGGAAGGACTCGATTCCAGCGACGTTTCTGCACTGTTAGATCAAGAAGGCGTTGCCATTCGTTCAGGCCATCACTGCACCCAACCCCTACACCGAATTCTAGGTGTAGCAGGTACAGCACGGGCAAGTTTGTATTTCTACAATACCCGCGAAGAAATTGATGCTTTCATCAAAGGACTCAAGGAAACCATCGACTTCTTTGGCAGCATCTTAGGCTAACAGGAAACTGTAGAATTCTTTTTCAACAACTTGTTATGTTGGTAGGGTGGGCAATAATGCCCACCCTTTAATGTTCTATTCACCTCTTGCACCCTTCTCGGTAAACTACCAACCCCGCCCGGAAATCAATTTCCGGTCTAATAGAAGAAGTCCACTAAAGTGGACTGAAATCTCTATATACTCAGCACTTAGTCCTCTTCAGAGGACTTTAGCTATTAGCCAAGGGTTTAAACCCTTGGCGGGGGTGGAAAGCGGCGAAAGATTTCAGGTTTAAAAATTATATCAATATGGTCACTACCTCAATTCCAGCCGAACAAAGAACCGTACTTCACAACATTAGTTGGCAAACCTTTGAAGCCTTACTGAAAGATACAGGTGAAGATAGAGGTTCGAGGTTTGCTTATGACTGCGGCACTTTGGAAATTATGACTCCTCTTTTTGAACATGAAAACCCCAAAAGTAATTTTGGCAATTTCATAGTTGCTTTAGCTGAAGAGCTAGAAATAGAAATCAAAAGCGCTGGTTCTACAACGCTAAAGCGGAAAATAGTCAAGCGAGGAATAGAACCTGATAACTGCTACTACATCCAAAATGAGCCAGCCGTCAGAGGTAAGCAAGAACTTGATTTAGAAACAGATCCACCGCCGGACTTAGCAATTGAAATCGATATTACCAGCAGTTCTATTGACAAATTGGGAATTTACTCAGCGTTAGGTGTACCTGAACTTTGGAGGTATAACGGACGAGTTTTGAAATTCTATCAGCTAGTAGAGGGGGAATATATTGAGTGTGAATTTAGCATTGCCTTTCCCCTAATATCGGTGACTGATATGAGTCGATTCATCGAGCAGAGTAAGACGGCTGGGGAAATTGCATTGTTGAAATCCTTCCGAGCTTGGGTGAGGGATAAAATAGTACAGTTGAACGACGATTTGTAAATGTCTTAAAATTCATTAATTACCTAAAGTATAGGCTAGTTTATTAATAGCATTTGTCTCTGTAGCATATTCATATTTCATCAGGGCATACTCCTGCACCAACTCCTCAATAACAATCCATCTACACTTCTGATGGAGCTTAAGAGCCTTAAATGCTGGTCTTAACAATTGTTTCTTGACCTCTTCAACACGCGCCTCTGGAACAATTAGATAAAGGTTAATATTCAGGTTTGGGCAAAGTGCTATCAAATCAGCCATCCGTAACAAACCTGAGTAGATCGACGTAGTACGCTCGACCTCAAAAGCCGACACAATATAATTATCACCACTGAGCCAGAGTACATCGATGTACTGGACGATTTGTTGAGCAGTGGGATTACCAATTCCTCCTAATGGCGGGAGAACATCAACGCTAAAGTCGCCCAGTTTATCATTTTCCCAAATTTCTGAGCGATCATCACGAGCAATCCAGACGCGACCACATAGTTTTTGCCCCAGCTTTGCCAATACCCATTGTGTTTGAGCGTGCTGTATTTCAATGGGACTTTGGACTGGGTGAGTACTCTCAATAGATGACGTTGGCAGTCGCTTGCGAGTCCTCAAAAGCTTGTCGGCAGCATTCAGACTCAAATTGGCAATATCAGCCGCTGATTTTTCGAGTTGACCCCTATTCCTTGCTATCCTCTGAATCAGCAAGGTTATCAGTAAGCCTGTTCCGTTTCCCAGTCAGTGCAGGAAAGAGCTTCATCTTGCTTGGCTATGATGAAAACAGAACGCTCTTCTAGTAAAGTTTATGCAATCTGTTATCGACATTGGTACACTACTTGTCCACACACCGGGAATTTGCGGCGGTCGTCCTCGGATTGCTGAGACTAGAGTTTCTGTGCAGCGGATTGCAGCTTGGTACAAGATGGGACTCAATGCAGAAGAAATTGTTGAGCGGATGGGTAATCTCAGCTTAGCTCAGGTTTATGCAGCGTTGACCTATTACCATGCCAACCGAGAAGAAATTGAAGCTTACTTGAGTGCTGAGAAAGCTGACTACGAGCGACTTGCTACGCAGATGGGACAACTTACCAACTGACTGAATTACTTTATCTAAAAATAGTGTCAAAACGACGATGAATCATTACTAGCGGTGTAAGACTTGAAGAGCGATCGCACAGTTACCCCATATCGATTCAGTTTAAGATGATCCCAACAGTAGCAGGCATAAAGCCATGTCAAAAGTCAGTCAACCACAGGAAGAACAGGTAACTCAGCATCCCCTAGAAGCTGTTGCCCAACAGTTAGAGTCCCTGTTGGAAAAACTACGGATGGAACTTGATGTAGCGCCAACTGACCGAACAGCACACCAAGATTTATTACGTCGCATCATCTGCGCTTCAGAACAAGGACTTGAGATACCTGCTCAAAAGTACCCCACAAGCCCAAGCTTACCTGAAGGGGAGACACAAGAGCTGACGGAAGAGGAGTTGGAATTTCTAAACAGCGCGGAATGGATAAGTGAAGGAGAAATTGGGGAAGACATTGATGTAGACGCACTAAACAAGCGATTGAAGGAACGTGGCTACCAAATCCAACTATCTTTTCCAGAAACACCCGAAGATTGACAGCGAAGACTTACCAGCTTTGCCAACCGAGTTACAAGAGGATTTCCGCGAACTGTACCAACCTATCCTGATGGCTGACCCGTACCGTTGCGGTGGTTTCCCTAACCATCCCTTAAGCGGCAAGCTAAAGGATTACCGTACTCTGGAAATAGACTGGGAAGGAATTTCCTATCGGCTAGTGTACCGCGTCTACGAATCTCCAGCTCCCAAGCGAGTATTTGTACTTAGCTTTGATGAACATGACCCAGCCTATGACAAGGCAAAACAGCGAACTGGCAGAACCAAGTAGCAAGTTAGATTCTCACTCATCCCATGTTATGTGAGAGAGTCTGGATCGACTCCGAGCGATCGCACCCCAAGATTTGCACCCGTTGTTCAGCAGCGATCGCTCTCTTTTAGACCTGTAGCTCATAATCAAAGTAGAAGCCAGCTTGGGTAAGGGAGAAAATATGAACAAACCCCGCGAGTCTCGTGACTGGGAACAGTTGTATCAGGAACAGGAAGTTGAATCGATGCCTTGGTTCAACCCGAATCTCGATGCCGATTTGGAGCAAGCGCTAACCAAGCTGAATCTCCACCAAGGAACTGCACTCGATCTCGGTACTGGCCCCGCTACACAAGCGATCGCATTGGCTGAAGCAGGCTTTAAAGTTACGGGTGCTGATATTTCACAGACAGCTATCAATCGCGCTAAAGCTATCGCTAAAGAAAGGGGATTGGATATCGACTTTAGACAAGATGATATCCTCAACAGTAATCTTGACCAACAATTTGACTTTATATTCGATCGCGGCTGTTTCCACGTATTCCCACCTGAACGCAGACAAGACTACGTTCGCGTTGTCAGTCGTTTGATTAAGCCCAAAGGATACCTGTTCCTGAAATGCTTTAGCCACTTACAACCCGGTGAGGAAGGGCCACATCGCTTTACACCCGAAGCAATCCAGGAGATTTTCAGCAGTCAATTCAATATCTGTTCCATCGAAGATACGGTATACCAAGGCACCCTGAACCCATTGCCTCGCGCACTCTTCTGCATTCTGGAAAAATCTTGAATCAGTGGAGCGATCGCATCCTATAACTCTACTTTTAGGGTGCTGATGCTAGCACCTCATACTACTCTGACCAAGTGCAAAGCTGAATACAAGGCTCCGACTTGAGTCGTAGATAGAAAGAAAAATTTTCCTTGCTCCAAGCCTCTAGATTTATCCGTGGGGTCAATCCAAAATCCAAAATCTAAAATCCAAAATCGAATGACGGAGTTCTTCTTAAAAAGGCTTTTCTCCTTGGTAATTCCCTGGAGGATTGTACTGACAAACAAAGTAGTCCATCTTCGCACCTCTAGCTAGACCACATCCCACTTCTGTTGTATTCTTCCAGATTATTTGGGTGTAGTGTCCGCATTTTTGCCCACCTCCTCTACAGGTATTGGGGAAAGGACGGTTGGAGATAAAATACTTCTTCTCACTCCCCCAACTGTTAACCATTTGTGTTGGTGAGAAACGCCCTTTAGAGCCTGCCCAGATGTTCTCCCCTTTGTCGGTAGAGCTATGTTCAAATCTATTATTAGAAGCAAGTTGATTCGCCCACTGCTGAGCCGAGCTTGCCAAACTGTTAGACCATTTTAGAGGCGGCACACCGACCTCTTTTCGATACTTATTATGAGCTGTCAAAACCTCATTACTCTTAATGCTTTGTGCCAGTAGTGTAGAAGAATTGGAAATTGATTGAGTCGGATTTGAGGAGGGTATCAATGTAGCTTCTGTCAAGTCAGCATTAATAGCAATCAAACCCAAACCTATTCCGCTCATTACTATCATAGCTATTCGCAGAGGCAGTTTACGCCTGATATTTATCTGTGTCGTATTGCTCTTTAAAGGTAATTGCGAGCCGTTACTAAGTACCATTTCTTCCATTATCTCCAATCTGATAAAATCCTTCAATAAGCAGCCAAAAGCTACTACAAACCAGAACAGGTTGAAGGGATAAAAACTCCATCTAAGATAGCCTCAATAGGTCAAGGTTAGTTGCTGCACCGATGAAATCTACCGAGAACCTAAACGACGCTTCTATATTAATAAGGATATAATTTCTACCAAACGAGAATTTTTTATAAAATAATTTTATCTTTTAAAAGCTATATAGCTATATTTATATTTTATTTAAGGGCTATGTAAATTCTTGCTTCTTTATCTAGTGCAGTTTGACGGAAATAACTATCCAGTTGAAAAAGCTTAAAAAGCTTACTTTACAAGCCTTTTTTCCTCCTGCCTCCTGCCTTCTGCCTTCTGCCTCCTGTCTCCTGCCTTCTCCTCTTGCCTCCTGCCTTCTGCATTAGTTTTATCTCTACTGGCTATCGACAGAATAAAAAGCGTCGCTCTTAACTCAAGAGCTGACGCCAACCCAATTAGTACAACACATCTTTCTATAGGGTAGGCATTACCTACCCTAATTGCTATGCTTGCTGATCATGAGGATTGCTGCACAGTTTGGGAAACTTCATAAGAAGTTTATCGATTTATTCAGTTCATCATGAACGCTTTACTGCAAGTTTATGGCAAAAAGATTATCTTGAAAAAAGGAAGAGTATTACTGCTTGGGCATGATTAAACATGACCCGTTCTCCCCTCAAGAACTTCGCTCTTAGACCGACTTTCACCATCTCGCATTCAGGAAGTCAGAAAACCCATGCCTCTAGTCCTGTCAGTCATCTTTTGGAGCTTTGGAATTGTTGCAGTTGGTGCAGTTGCTATCTTAGCCATATATATGGTTCTAGGCCTGCTTCTGGTTCAAAACTTACGTAGAGATGATAGTAAATACGAGTCACTTCAGCGTCAGATTCGCTTCGTAACTGAAGACGCTATTGCTTCATCAGACATGATCTTGAAGAATACGGCGTTTTTGGATAGCTCCTGTCCAGTTCATAGCCAAACTTTGCAAGTTGATGTAGAAGGAGCTAGGCAGGAACCAAAGGCAATAGGTAGCTGATAAAGTTAAAAGTGTACGGTGTGGTTCTTCAAACAGAATTCCCTTATAGCTCAATAGAGCTCGATGCATCAACTCCACAGCCGTTGAGCCGACTCCTAAAGTTACTGCCCTACGAGCTAAATGCCTCAATTGGTAAGCCATTGCTGGTTTTTCCCACTGATCAACCTGTTCGGGAGCATAAGAGCGCACAATTGAGAGCATCTTTTCCCAAGAACTTAATTTTTTCAAAAGTTGTGCAGAATGCCCCTCTGGGTTCACCCGATACAGCGTTAAAGGTTCGGCAACCCCCTCAATTTGCCAGTTGGTTAGAACAGCCATTCGCAACCAACATTCAACATCTTCTGAAGGGTGCAGTTGGCGATCGGGATTGAAATAGCAATCCTCCATAACACCCTCATGATTTTCTTGGAATCTAATGGCTTCAAGAACTTCACGCCGAATGACTGCAACTGAACCATTCCCGATAGGAGTCCGGCATAGGATGTCAAGCGGAGTAATATCCTTAAGCTTGGATAGCTGATAAATTCCTAAGGGCTTACCTACTGAATCGATAAAAGCCGAACGACTAAAGCTGACGCCAACATCGGGTGCATTTTCCAAATGCTCAATGTGTTTTTCTAGCTTCTCTGGCAACCACAGATCGTCAGCATCTAAAAAAGCGATATATTCTCCCTGAGACTGATGAATGCCTGTATTCCGAGCTGCTGCTACTCCCCGATTTTTCTGACGAATAATCTTAATTCTGGGGTCGGTGAATTGCTGACAAATTTCTACACTCCGATCTGGAGAACCATCATCAATAATAAGTACCTCAAAGTTCTTATAGGTTTGCTTAAGAACAGAATGTACCGTCGCTGCTATATACTTTTCAGCTTTGTATGCGGGAATAATGATAGAAACTTTCATCATTTTTCGGCACCTATCCTGATTCAGCAACATTACCCTTGATTTAAATATAAATAGTGGAAATAGGCGCAGAGAGCAGTTAATCTTGTTTTTGTCTTTATATTGTTAACTTTTTGTAAAACTTATGTTAGTAAATAGATATTAAGATTGCTTTTAATTTACAAATCCTATAAAGTATTGGATTAAGCCAAAATAATTAATTTGGTCAGCCCCAAAATATAAAAATATTACATTTATTAAAAAATAAAACAAAATCTTTACCTGATCAGCGGCGAAATATAAGCTATGCTTATTTTATTTTACCAAAACTAATAGCTACTTTGATTTTGCACAATCTTTAAAAGAGCTTGAAAAAATCGCCGGAATAACTAATTGATGGCGAACTGAACTCAAGTAAAATTCTTACAACTAGAGTTCAGACAGTGGATAAAACTTTTATATTCCTTGAAAAAAGATCTCTGCTTCAAGGAGAGCGATCGCTTTTTAGGGATTTTTCTTCAGGCTGTGATAGCAATCGATATTGCACTCTGAGTAGCTGTTCACCATCAGTAGAAGAAGCACCTACAGTTGATGCTTACTGGGGTGGTAGGCACCCTGATGAGGCAAACAGGGAAACTCATCAAACCCCTTAAACCTTAGAGGGAGCACTTACTGCAAGTATACTGGGCAGACAAACCGCACTCCAATCAACTGAAAACTTTCCTAGATTACCCTTTCACAGGAACGAAGTGGGTAAGGTAGAAAGGGGTTTCAGGCAGGGTTAAGTGGCAGCGATGCTGAGTTTGAGTAGAGCCCCCAAAGTTATTGCTCTTCTCTCATGTTGAGCGCTACAGACTTACGGCACTGGGTTTGGAACTTTTTGCCAAACTCAAAAGAGTTCCTTCCAACTTGGCATTATCCAAATTAGCATCAGTCAAGTCAGTTTTAGCTAAGTTAGCGTCCGTTAAATCGGCATTACATAATTCAGCGCCATTGAGCTTGACATGAGCCAAATTAGCTCGATACAACTTAGCGCCATTTAAGTTGACTCCCTCTAGGTTGGCTTCAATCAAGTTGGCACCACTCAGATTAGCTCCAATTAGGTTAGCACCACTCAAATTAGCTCCAATCAAGTTAGTAATGCTAAGGTTAGCTCCGCTCATGTTGGCTTGCTGAAGATTCACTCTAATCAGAATGGCACCAATCAGGTTAGCTCCACTCATACTGGCATCGTATAGGTTGGCACCACTCAAGTCAGCACCACTCAAGTTGGCACCCACTAAGTTGACATTATTTAGCTTGGCAACACCAAGTTTCGCTCCAATTAGGTTGGCATCACTCAAGTTCGCATCACTCAAATCAGCATCACTCAAGCTGGTACCAATCAGATCAGCACCACTCAAGTTCGCCCCACTCAGGTTCGCTTCTCGCAAGTCAGCTTCACTCAGGTTGGCACCACTCAAATCAGCACCGCGTAAGTCAGCGTCCTGAAACTTTCTTTCTCCTGCTGCATATCGGGACAGAATTTCGTTAGCATCCATAATTTCACTGGGTATAAAGAAAACTCAGTTGTAGCAAAATTTCCCTGCGATTTAGCCTCAGCCTTAAGCTGGAGAAAGTCGGATGCCATCTACCAAAGGCTACACCTGATTCAGAATCTCTAAAAACTCCTGTACAACGATATCGGGTTCTTCCCAGCACCTCGCTGCCTCGTAATATTCAACAACTTGAATATGAGGAACTTTAAATAGACGAAGTTCTTGGGGAGCACCGATAGGGCGATCGCTGCTTAAAGAAGAGGTAGCCACGTTAGCCTCGTCAGTTGCGAAAACGCTGACACGCTCAGGCTCATACAGGCTACACGCAGGTGGAGCAGAAAGCTCACCAATCACTTCTAAAATGCCCCACTTATTCTGGTAAAAAATCAGAAAATCAGCTTCTTTGCTATCGAGGCTTTTTGCTCTATTAATGCGTGTCCAGCCATTTAAATAAAACGGAACACCAGCACGGTCAAAGGCTTGGGCCATTTTCATTTCAGTTTTGGAGCGGAAGTAACGACCATTCCATTCGTAAGGAATTCTAGGATCGGGGTTATTGATATTTAGACTTACCCCCAAACTGATGATTGTTCCTTCTAAATTGGTGTTTTCCAGCTCAGCATTGGTCAGGTCAGTTCCCGCTAAGTTAGCATCACTTAAGTCGGCATCTCCTAAGTCAGCCTCAGTCAAATTAACGTAAGCCAGATTAGAACGGCTTAATTTAGCTCCTTGTAACTTGGCTCCCTCTAGGTTAGCTTCAATCAAATTAGCTCCACTGAGATTAGCTCCTCTCAAGTCAGCACCGCTAAGGTCAGCACCAATCATATTACTAACACTCAGATTAGCTCCCTGTAAGTTCGCTCCACTCAGTTTGGCTTTAATCAGAGTTGCGCCACTCATGTAAGCTGCACTCAGATTGCTACAGGTCAGATCGGTACAACTTAGTTCAGCACCACTCAAGTTGGCACCACTGAGGTCTGCATCCCGCAAGTTAGCAACACCCAGCTTGGCCCCAATCAGGTTCGCATCATGTAAATTAGCATCTCGCAAGTCAGCAGCACTCAGACTCGCAACAATGAGATCGGCACCACTTAAATCAGCACCAATGAGATCAGCATCCCGCAAGTCGGCATCACTTAAGTCGGTATCGCTCAAGTTGGCATCACTTAAATCAACTCCACGGAGATCAATACCACGTAAGTCAGCTCCGTGCAGATTTATACCACGCAGACATCTTTCTCCTGCTGCGTAACGTTCCAGCAGTTCCTCGGCATCCATAAGATGTGTTTTTTGTTTGTGAGAGCTCAGTTCTAACCAAATCGTTCTTAAACTAATCCAAGACTCGGTTAGGGTCAAATTTTGTGCAGCACTCAGCACCCACTTGCTTAGTTGTCGTGCTTACAAGTTACATATCCTGAGGAAGGGGAAAGGGCAAGGGGGAAGGGGAAAAAGTTCTCTTCATCCCGTTTTCCTTTTACCTTTCAAGAGCCTGAAGGGCTTGACCCTCACTCGCTCAAGTGCAAAGGATAGACAAGGGTAGCTTATTACATATTGTCAGATGAAACGGAATTTAGGCTAAAGCTATCACATAAGCAAGTAGAGGAAAAATTCTTTGCCTAATTTCAGGAAATGCTCTTAAGTCCCTTGTAGAAAGAATTAACAACGTAGTTTTGCTAGAGCTGGTCAAACCAAAAGCGAGTTTTAGACGAAAAGCATTAGGATTTCCTCCCAGTTTTCTAGCGCCGGTGGTTGTACACGGTTAACAACTGCCGGTTTTTTTTTCAAGAGTTGGAACGTTGACCGTCGAGAAGTAAGGGTGTAGGTGTTCCCGTTCTTCCTAGAAGTTTGGTAAGTTACCTACAGACCCTAACCACCCTAATTTCTACACAAAAACCCGATGTTGCAGACAGGGCATCTGACGGCGGACTTGTTCAAGGCGATCCGGATTAATTTCTGCGATCGCAACTCCTGGCTTATCTCCTACATCTGCTAGAATGACGCCCCAGGGATCGACAATCATCGCGTGACCGTGAGTTTGGCGCATAGCATAGTGACGCCCTGTTTGCGCTGGTGCAATCACATAACAAGTGTTTTCAATCGCCCTTGCTTGCACAAGCACTTGCCAGTGGTCTTTGCCCGTATAGGCAGTAAACGCCGCAGGGACAAATAAAACATCAGCACCTTTGTACGCTAAGTGTCGGTAAAGTTCTGGGAAGCGAACGTCATAGCAGATAGAAAGCCCTAAACAGCCTAGCTTTTCTGAAGGATAAACAGTCGGCAACTGAGTACCCGCCATGACGGTACTTGATTCTCGGTAGGTGTTTCCATCAGGAACATTTACGTCAAATAAATGGACTTTCTCATAACGGGCGAGCTCGGTGCCGCTGGGATCGATAAGTAGTGCGGTATTGTAAACTTTTTCATTGCTTACAGGAACAGGAAAACCGCCGCCCAAGAGGGTTACCTGAAACCGCTGTGCCATCGTTTTGAGGAATTTTTCACTCTTTAAAGCGATCGCCGAGCCTTGAGCAATTTTTTCTTCCTCAGTCCCTAAAAAGGAAAAGTTTTCGGGTAAGCCAATGAGCTCGGCACCCCGGCGTACAGCAAGTTCTATAAGTTCTTCCGCCTCAACCAGGTTTTTTTCCAGGTCAGGCAAACTGGTCATTTGAATTGCGGCGGCAAGATAAGACTTCATTTGTAACTGCAAGACAGAAACTTCTATAGCGTAAGTTTTGGTAAATATAGCAGGCAGTTTCCTTAAAGGCTATACGCTTTCTTTGAATGCAAGAGTCATAGTTTTACACCAACCCACGTGGCTTTACAATTTTTTACATTAAAGACAAACGTTTTTATTAAAAAGCTGCTCGTTTCGTGTTATTAGAAGTATAACGATTTTGCGCTAGGTTTCATCTCTTTCCAGGGTTTTATAAATAACTGTCTGGTTTTACACCAAGGTCAGGTCTCCGTGTTCGGTCAAAATCTGAGTTTTTATGCAGTTTTGACTGAATACTATCCTTTATCTTACCTGGGAGAGATAACCTAACTTTTATAGGTTATGTAAACTTCACTTAAACTTTGGGAGCAGTTCAAGTGAGGCAAAGAATGTAAATAAATGTAACAAGCGTGGCAAGCTTGAACAAAAATCCTGCGATCGCGAAACCATTCTTAAGTAAGTACGTCCGTACTGCTATAAATGCAGCTTTAGCATTCAGTGCGCTTCTAGTACAGCTTTTATTTAAGGAGCAATAGGGAAATCTATTATGCATCTAATCCGTGAAATTGCCCAACAAGCGCTGAAAACTGGCTATCTCAGCGTGGAAGCAGAAAACCAACTCCGTCAGCTTTTATCAACCAAGTATGACTGGGAAGACTTTAAAGCGTTTATTCGATTGCAGCAAGAGGCGATGGAAGGTCGGGTAAGACAAGAGTCCCGTGAGCGGCTGAACTCTAGACTTGCAGGAGGAAGTTTTCAGGAAGAGGCAGCGATCGCATCCTGAAATTGGAGTTGAAATCGCTGAACCTGTAAAACACGGTTAATGAGGACTATCCCGATACTAAAAGCTAAGGTGGAGATTAGGTTAAAGGGAATTATGCCACCTTACACCTAGGTTCAAATCTTTCATCAAGCGCTAAGATGTAGCAGAAAACGCAGTCTTTAGAGAGAGAACATTAAACAATATGATTCACGTTACAGTGGATGTAAAGTTCCTCTAAGTTTAAACTGTGGATTTCTCTGTCCTCGTCAAAGCTTTTGTTGCTGTATTTGTCTTAGCAGATGCTTTGGGCAATATACCGATTGTTTTGGTTCTGACTAAAGGCATGGAACCAGAGCAAAGAAATAATGTAGTAGATCGTGCGAGTCTTGTAGCAACATTAGTCCTGTTGGGATTCGCTTTTGCCGGTCAATGGATTTTGATGTATCTAGACATCAGCACAGGTTCTTTGCGAGTAGCGGGAGGACTGCTTTTGCTCATCATTGGTTTTCGTATGCTAGAGGGAGAACTCGATACGCCCATCGTTGAGCAGGGTCGCGACGTGGCAATTACCCCCCTCGCTTTACCTCTATTAGCTGGACCGGGAACACTAACTACAGTAATGCTATTGATGTCTGAATCTCCCGATGCTCACATCAGCGTAGTGGTTGGTATTATAGCTGCTATGTTTGTTAGCTGGCTGATTGTGCGTCTGGCGGGCCGCATCGATCCCTTGCTCGGAGAAGAAGGCGCACTGATCATCACAAAACTCTTAGGTTTCCTGTTAGCAGCACTAGCAGTGGAAATCGGCAGTACTGGAATTCGTGAACTGTTCCTCTAAGATTATTTTTTGTCTTGATCTTCTTCGTGAGGGACTTACAGCAAAGCAGGCTCCAAGGCAGGAAGTTCCAAGGGAAGAAAGAATATACAGTAGGCTTTTTAAGCTCTGTCAACTACTCAGGGTTACTTCGTTGAACCCTGAGCTTGGAAGAATCAGATTCCA
>CBKWLJ010000045.1:0-29825 GCA_966675205.1 uncultured bacterium | reverse complement strand
GGGGAGGCGAACCCAAATATTATTTCAATACAATATGCTGGTACGCTTACTCAAAGTTTAAGACACAACCCAAACCAACTCCTCTAACCCAATTTCTGGATTTTGTATATGGTGGCAGGGGATGGAAGGTCAAATCAGTTCAGAAGCATTTACCTGAAGATGTTTTAGATTACTGTGAACAAGACCGGATAGATTTATTACGAGGTCTATGGGACAGTGATGGCTGTGATAGCAAAAGACTCGTATATTTTCGTAGTTCGTCTCCCCAGTTAATTCAACAAGTGGGTTTGCTATTGGGGAGTTTAAAGATATCCTATTCTGTTGCTGAAAATTATGTCTTGATTGCTGATAAAAATCGATTTAGTTCGATTGTAAAGAAGTCAGTACTTCCGGGCAAGCCCTATGCTGAAAGTTTAGGTAATTATCTACCCATTCCATCAGAGAGTTTGGCTGAGCTATTGGCTGAATCTCTTACTGTCACAGGCTGCTTGACAATGCAGGTAGCAAAACGCTCACTTCAACGGGCGACTTTATTTAAACCAAAATCATCTCAGTATAAAACCCAGATAGATGATTGGGAGCAGTTTTATCAGAAGATATACCGAGAAACGTATTTACAAGATGTCAGAATGGTTTACGTTGTCTCAGTTGAAGAAAGGGGTTCGGAAGAATGTTTTGATATCCAGATGGCAGAGCAAGATTCACCTTATTTTCTTGCTCACGGAATTGTCACTCATAACTGCTATCAAGAGCAGATTATGAAGATGGCGCAAGACTTGGCAGGGTATTCTTTGGGGCAAGCCGATTTACTTCGAAGGGCCATGGGCAAGAAGAAAGTTTCTGAGATGCAAAAGCATCGAGAAACGTTTATCGATGGCTCGGCTAAAAATGGTGTTCCTAAACGAGTTGCTGAAGAGTTATTCGAGCAAATGATTTTATTTGCTGAATATTGCTTAAGTTATGATACTGAAATTTTGACAGTTGAATATGGCGCAATGCCCATTGGTAAAGTTGTTGAAGAGGGCATTGAATGTACGGTGTATAGCGTTGACAGTAACGGTTATATCTATACGCAACCGATCGCACAATGGCATAACCGAGGAGAGCAAGAGGTATTTGAATATGCTCTAGAAGATGGTTCAGTGATTCGCGCCACAAAAGATCATAAGTTTATGACTAGCGACGGTCAGATGCTTCCCATCGATGAAATATTCGAGCAAGGCTTAGAACTAAAGTCTGTACAAGGGTTGCAATCGTTACTCATGAATCAGGCTAGCTAACAGTATCACTGACTCAGAAATTAAGAAAACAAGTTTAGGTTGAGTGCCAGGAGAGGAAAAAGTGCGATCGCAAACTTCATCTCCTCTTGTTACAATCTGTTACTTGACTTTCACACCATAGAGGGAGTCAGCCTCAACCTCTGAGAATAGTATGAAAGTAGGTGTAATTGTGTACGGTATTACAGAAATTTTCCAAGTTCTGGAATGGTAATGCGTTTTTTAATATACACCGTCTTCAGTATTTGAAGAGGAAGAAATTATGTTTCAAAATTTGGCAATAATCTTGGGGTTATACAACCCCCATCTTTGGCTTGCCAAAGTTCATCAAGCTCCTCCCGTAGCTCAACCGATTAGCCCCCCGGTGGAGACAACGGTTGTCTTTTCGAGTCCCCAATTTTTTGTCGCCTTGATTGCTGGGGTACTCATGGCTTTTGCCTTCCAATTTCTATTAACCAACTTAACGATCGCAGCAGACTTTTCAGTTGGGGAAAATTCACTAGAGGCTGAGGCGGCTGATACCTGGGGTAGCAAGCTTCGCATCATTGAATCTAAAGTTGGTGCTTGGGCTTTAGTCACAGTCAACATCGCCATCTTTATGGCTTGCTTTCTCGCGGTGAAGATGACTCTGATTAACAGCGTCACCTTGGGAGCCATTACTGGCGTTGTCATTTGGTCAGCATTCTTCTTACTGCTACTTTGGGTCAGTTCTTCAGCGATTGGTTCTCTTGTGGGTTCTGTCGCTCAGACGGCAGGTGCAAGCTTACAAGGAGTTATAGGTGTAGCCGCCACCGCGCTAGGAGGTAGGGCGGCAAATGCTCAGATTGTGAATACCGTTGAGGCTTCTGTTGCTGCTGTTCGCCGGGAATTGAGTTCTGCCCTTGACCCCTCCCAAGTGCGGGAGACGGTGCAAGACTATGTCAGCGATTTGCAACTTCCTCAACTAGACCTCAAACAAATTCGCAATGATTTTGAAAAATTGCTCACCGGTTCAGAATTGCGATCGCTAGGGGATAGTGACATTCTGCAAAACGTGAATCGTCAGACGTTTGTAGATTTAGTCAGCAGTCGCACTGACTTATCCAAACAAGATGTGAATCGAATTGCAGGACAACTCGAAGCTGCTTGGAATCAGGTATTAGGGCAACAACAGCCGACCAATCCCCAAACGCAATTACTCAACTTCCTCCAGTCCGCCAGTCCAGAGGAGCTAACCTCTGGTCAACTCAGCGATAAAATTGGCCAACTCGTTGGTGTGGGATCGAGTAAAGGCGAAAATGGGAATGGTCATAGCTTCGGGGAGCAAGCCATGCAACTCGGCGTTAGTGCTTTAGTGGGTAGAGTACTGGCGCGGACAGATTTGTCTGACGTAGATGTGGAAAAAATTTCCAACCAATTGCAACAATTCACCCATCAAGCAAAAGAGCAGGCAAAAACAGTTTCCGGTAAAGTTGCTGATAACTTACCCAGACAACCCTTTAATACGATTAAGGCAGATGTCGAAAACTACCTGCTCAATTCCAAACCTTGGCACTTGAACCGAGAAACCATTAAGCAGGAATTTAGAGATGTTATCCATGATACGGAAGCGGCTCCAAGAATTGTTCGCCGATACTTAGAGCAACTGAATCGAGACAAATTCGTGCAACTGTTGCAGCAAAGAGGTGATTTCACCCCTCAGCAAATTTCTGAGATTGCCGATCAACTAGAAGAACTGCGGCAGGACGTTTATAACTCGGTTCAACAGTCTGAAGGTCAAGAACAGTCGCAAGACATCCGCAGTCGCATCGAAAATTATTTGCGATCGACGGGTAAAGAAGAACTCAATCCTGAAGGCATTGAGCGCGATTTCAAAACACTTCTAGAAGACCCAGATGCGGGTATTGAACAGCTTCGCGATCGCATTTCTCAATTTGACCGCGATACCTTGACACAAATGCTCAAGGATGCACGCCAAGATATCAGCGATGAGGAAGTTAATCAAATTATTGATCGACTAGAAAGCACTCGCGATCGCGTTTTGTCAGAAGCTCAAAACCTACAAGACCAAGCTCAATCTAAAGCTAATGAGTTTAGGCAAAAGATAGAAGAGTATCTACGCAGTACCAACAAAGAAGAACTCAATCCCGAAGGCATCAAGGAAGATTTACAAAAACTCCTTGATGACCCACAAACAGGTGCCAAAGCGCTACGGGAACGCTTCTCTCAATTCGATCGCGATACTTTAGTACAACTGTTGAACCAGCGCGGTGATTTGAGTGAAGAACAGATCAATCAGGTGATCGATCAATTTGAATCTGCACGAGATAACATCCTGAATGCACCGAGACAATTAACGGGTAAGGCAAAAGAGCAGTATGATCGCCTTACGAACCAGATGGCTGAGTATCTGCGGAATACCAACCTCGAAGAACTCGACCCTGAAGGACTCAAGCGAGATTTCGCTAAACTTTTGGATGACCCGAAACAGGGAACTTTGGCACTTCGAGACCGACTCTCGGAAGTTGATCGAGAAACCTTGGTCAAGTTACTCTCTCAACGAGAAGACTTGAGCGAAGAGCAAGTCAATCAAATTATCGATCAGGTACAAGATGCCATTCGCAGCATTGTGAAAGCACCACGACGATTGGCAAGCCGTGCCAAAGATACGGTACAGGATTTTAGATCCAATTTTGAAGAATACCTCCGCAATACGAACAAACAAGAGCTGAATCCAGAGGGCATCAAGCGAGATCTGCAACAATTATTCAACGATCCACGAGAAGGGTGGCAGAGTGTCAGCGATCGCCTTTCACACTTTGATCGGGGAACTTTAGTGGCACTGCTGTCACAACGAGAGGATATCTCCGAAGAAGAAGCAAACCGAATTGCCGATAACATTGAATCTGTCCGCAATCAGTTTGTCGAACAAGCGCAAGCGATTCAACACCGAGCACAATCTGCGATCGATAGCGTTTTTGGCAGAATCCGGAATTACCTCAACTCCTTAGAGCGTCCCGAGCTCAACTATGAAGGAATTAAGCGGGACTTCCGTCAACTATTTGAAGACCCAGAAGCGGGATTTGAGGCATTGCGCGATCGCTTAAGTCAGTTTGATCGAGATACCTTGGTAGCTCTCTTGAGTTCTCGTGAAGATATCTCCGAGGCGGATGCCAATCGCATGGTCGATCAAATAGAATCCGTGCGCGATAGCGTTCTTCACCGCGCCGAACGTATCCAGCAGGAAGCGCAAAAACGAGTTAAAGAACTCAAGCACAACGCAAAACGGCAAATGGAAGAAACCCGAAAAGCTGCCGCAACGGCTGCTTGGTGGTTGTTTGGTACAGCAATTACATCCGTCGCGACCGCTGCTTTTGCGGGAGTAATGGCGGTACGGGGTCTCACCCTATTTGGTTAAAAGTTTTACCTTCCCTCCAACTTACTCATAGTAATCTAGCCTCCTTCACAGGAGGCTTTTTCTACAACTGGCAGATATTAGCAGAATCAGCAAGAGCGTTAGTATTTCTCACCCAGGTTTTTTGATGCCAAGTTTTTGGCTCTGACTCACTCATCCTTCGTTAAAATATTTCTTTGAACGAATCAATCTTCAGTAAGATGCGGAAGAGAACTCGCTATAATACATGCGATAACACAAAAGATAATGACTGCAAAAATTGAATAGATGAGAAAAATATTAATTATTGAAGATGAAGGTATTATACGCTTACAACTTTTAAATTTATTAGAAGTGCATGGATTCAACGTGATCGAAGCCTTAGACGGCTTGGCGGGAGTGCAATTAGCTCAACAATTTGTACCTGATTTGATTTTGTGTAATGTCGCATTACCTAAGCTTAATGGATACGAGGTTTTGAGAGAGTTGCGGAATCAAACGGTTACGGCAAACATTCCTTTTATTTTTTTGTCTGCTCACTTCACTCGACCTAAAGTTGAGCAAGGGGAATCACTGAGAGCGGATGCTTATCTGAGTAAACCTGTGACATCGGAAGAACTTCTACAAGCCATTGATAAATTGCTGTGAGCGAAATTCTCATAGCCATAGAGTAATGAATTGAGGAAAGCAGAAGGATATGTGTTATTTTTACCCTGAACTCCAGCTTTTCCTCAATTATGGAAACACTGTCTTACCTGCATTTAGCAACCACTTATGAGTCACCTGTAACCTTCCCATCGGAAACGTCTCGCAATTACAGTGTATTTTTCCGGGAACTCAACTGGCTCAAGTGGCCGACGCGAGCATTGATTCCATTAGTTTTCGTTACTATTGCTCTAGCTTCGCTGAGTTTATCGACGCCTGCTTTAGCACTGAATAAGGGAGAAAGGAGTTCTCAAGTAACCTCCCTTCAGAAAAAATTACAATCCGCAGGCTACTTTAACGGGCCTGTTACGGGATATTACGGGCCTTTAACCCAAAAAGCCGTGATGCAATTCCAAAAAGCTCATGGAATAACAGCCGATGGAGTAGCTGGGTCAGACACACTCAAAGCGATCGAATCGGCATCAGGAACGACAGACTCCCTCCAAGCCTTAGGAGCAAGCGCTGGTGCTTCCATTTCCTCCCAACCTTTAGAATCTAGTGCTGACGCCTCAACAACGCCTCAGCCGACTACTCCCCAAAAAACAGTCATTGAAGAGAATCAGGAAACGCCTAGCCTCACGATATCGCTTCAGAAAGGCAACAAAAATTCTCAAGTGACTTCCCTTCAGAAAAAACTCCAATCCACCGGATACTTTAAGGGGCCCCTTACAGGTTATTACGGCAGTGTGACTGAAGCAGCAGTGAAGGAGTTTCAAAAAGTAAATGGCTTAACAGCAAATGGCATTGCTGACCAAGAAACGCTAAAAGCGATCGAATTTAGTGCCGTAACTTCAGAACTCTCGGAAAAAGCCACTCCGTCCTCTGGGGTGACTACTGACTCAAAAGTAGAAAATTCAGAGAAGCTCAATTCCCCTCAGACAGCACCCGAGAAACCTCAAACCTCAACAAAACCCACAAAAACTCCACAGCCCCAAGCAGTTGCTACTAACTCAAAGGTAGAAATTGCAGGAACTCTCAATCTCCCTCAAACCCCACCTGAGAAATCTCCTACCCCAACCACTCCCAAAAAAACTAGCCTACCCCCACAACAAGTTACTACTAACTCAAAGGTAGAAGTTGCAGGGAATCTCAATCTCCCTCAGACAACAATAGAAACATCTCCAACTCCCACAACACCCAAGCAACAAAATCTTCAACAGGGCGTCACAGATAAACCCAAAGAACCATCTCGCTCTAATGTGACACTCAAGAAAGGAATCAACAGTTCTCAAGTAACCTCCCTTCAGAAAAAACTGCAAGCTGCCGGCTTCTTTGGAGGACCAGTTACAGGATATTACGGTTCGTTGACTGAAGCAGCAGTGATAAAATTCCAGAAAGCTCAAGGGCTAACCGCTAATGGAATCGCAGATCCAAAAACACTTAATGCACTTGAATCTCGCCCTAAAACTTCGATACCATCCCAAACCTTGAACTCTAGCGCTGGAGTATCAGCCCCCTCCAAAACTTTGGAATCGAATCCTAGAGTATCAACCCCCTCCTCGATACTGAGCTCAAGTGCTGGGTTATCAACACTCTCTAAAGGCTTAGAATTGAGTGTGGAAAATGCAGTAAGCTCACAATTAACCGCACTACAGAAAAATGCTTCTAATCAGCCGAAAGTAACACCTCCCTCCTTAGCAAATCTCCAAAAAGGCAACAGAAACCCTCAAGTTACTTCCCTACAGAAAAAACTGCAAGCCACTGGATACTTTCAAGGACCCGTTACTGGATATTACGGCTCTTTAACTGAAGCAGCAGTGATGAGATTCCAACAAGCTAATGGGTTAACAGCGAATGGAATTGCTACCCAAGAAATGCTCAATGCATTGGACGCTAAAATGGGAGCTTCAGCCCCTTCCACCGAAAAAACTATATCTTCTGAAAATACTGATAACTTAACACCAGAAAATTCAGTTAACCTCAACAAACCTGAGCCATCTACAGAGAGTCCTCAAATTTCAAATACTATCCCAACAAACAATCCAACTCAGGCAGCCATTCCTAATTCACAAAAGCAAAGTTCTGGTGATTTTAATAAACCCCAAGAAAAATCACCAACGGCTCCCACTCAGATGAAGCTCAAAAAAACAATTTCTGGCAAAATTTCACCTAAATCTGTAGTGTCTTCAGGAGCGGGTTTATTTTTTGCTCAAAACATGATGTATAACCACACCGTTACGGTTTATGACCGGGAGCATAATTTAATCAAAACTATTCCGGATACCGTGAATTTATCCCAATACGGTTATTCGCAGTTCAAAGGTAACTATAAAGGTGCTCCAGTAGAAGCTGATTTTTCTCATAATGGTAAGTATGCTTGGGTCTCTAACTACAAAATGTATGGTGCTGGATTTAATAACCCTGGTAGTGACGTATGCAGTCCATCTCAAAAAATAGACAGAAGTTTTTTATACCGAATTAATACAGATACTCTAAAAGTTGACAAGGTGATTAAAGTCGGGTCTGTACCTAAATATGTAGCCACTTCACCCGATAACCGCTTGGTACTAGTGAGTAACTGGTGTAGCTGGGACTTGAGCGTAGTAGATACTGAGAAAAATCAGGAAATTAAACGAGTTAAATTGGGCCGATATCCTCGTGGGATTGTAGTCGATTCTGCTTCAGAAAAAGCCTATGTTGCGGTCATGGGTTCTCGTGATATTGCGAAGGTAGACCTGAATGATTATTCAGTAGGATGGCTCAAGAATGTTGGCAATTCACCCCGACATTTAAACATAGACCCTGCTGATCAATATCTTTACGCTTCTTTGAACGGTGAAGGCCGAATTGCGAAAATTGAGTTGCCAACTGGCAAGGTATTAAAGAAAATTGCCACTGGCAATGCTCCTCGCAGTATGGTTTTATCGGAGGATGGTGAGCGGCTATATGTGGTTAACTATCTCTCTAATACGGTCAGTAAAGTTCGCACCAGCGATATGAAAGTCTTACAGCAGGTTAATGTTGGTGCTAATCCGATTGGAATTACTTACGATCCACTTACTAGGGAAGTTTGGGTGGCTTGCTATTCTGGGAGAATAATGGTTTTTCAAGACTAAGGGTTTTTCTAAAAATAACTTCATCATTTCTAGTAAGGCACGGCAACATTAATATCTAGATAAGGGTTAGGATGCTGCTGATGCCGTGCCCCTACTCACCCTAATTCTGAGATTTAATGATGAGTGAATTAAAAACAAAACTACCGACTGATACTTGGGTAGTAGCGACTTGGGATGAATACATCCAGGCTATTGAAAATCCCGCCTACGAAAAAGCCAAGGGCTACTACTACGATGGGAGAATGAGGATTGAAATGTCACCAGTTGGTAATGACCATGCCAGTGACCACGGAATTGTTATGTTTGCCGTTTATCTGTTTGCTGGGCTCAAAGGCATTCCACTGAATGGAAAGGATAACTGCACCTATCGAAAAGCAGGTTTTAATGAGGTTCAACCTGATGCATCTTTCTACATTGGTGAAAATGCAAATGTCATTCCTTGGGGAACTACTATCATCAACTTAGGTATCTATCCACCACCCACGTTGGCAATAGAAGTAGCTAACACATCGCTAGCTGATGATAAGGGTGAAAAACGATTGTTGTATGAGGAACTTGAAGTATCTGAATATTGGATAGTCGATGTGCAGAATATCCAAGTGATCGCTTTTGCGATCGAGAATAAAGGGAGTAGGCGGATTACTCAATCACAAGTATTACCGGGATTGGCAATTTCCTTATTAGAAGAAGCTTTCCGGCGTACTCGTCAAATGACCCAAAATCAAGTCGTTGCTTGGTTATTAACTCAGTTTCAGCAAGAATCTTAAGTTCGATCGCTTCGGCGTTAAGGCGATCGCGTTTAAGATCTGGACATGACTTCACCTCCATTCGCCTTGAAGTGTGAAGGCAGCCCAGTAAAAGGGAACTTCCCATCTGGTATCCTGCAACATTTCAATTTGCGCTGCTCTCAATGCGGCTGCTGGCTTTAAGTTCTCTTGCAGCATTTTCTTATAAAATCGCGTCATTAGCTCCGATGTTGCTTCATCATTGACGCTCCACAAACTTACCAAAACCCTAGACGCGCCTGCATACATAAAGCCTCTTGTCAAGCCTATTAATCCTTCTCCTTTCACCTCCTGTCCCAGTCCAGTTTGGCAGGCACTTAGAACAACTAGCTCGGCTGGCAGGTTAAGGTTAAAGACATCGCGGAGTCGCAGGAAGCCATTCTGCGGCGTGCCTTTTTCATCGAATAGGGAAAGAACAACGCCTGATAATTCGGGATTTTTGCTATTGAGAATACCGTGAGTCGCAAAATGCACAATTTGGTACTGACTTAATTCAGGACTAGTCGCGATCGCACGATTTGCCGCAAAATTGAAGGCAGCTTGGCTTTGTGCAGCAGGGACAAGAGAGAGAATGCGATCGGCTTCTTGGCGAGTGAAAGGTAGGCGGTTAAACGTGATAGCTGATTCTCTCGCAGAACGTTTTAAGGCAAGTACAGAAAGATTTTCAGTTGTGGGGTGGGCATCTTGCCTGCCCCCTTCTTCTGGCAGCGTCGAAGCCTGCCCGACAAGAGATTTGAGTCTTTCATCCTCTCGACTAAATACTGGATCGGCAAGTATAGCTAATGTCTTGGTAGCTGATTGGCGTTTCTTCTGTTCTTGCCTAATCACTGCGATGGTTGAGGCGGAGGGTAAGTTAACGATTTCGTGATTGACAATCAGAGGCACCGGCTCATTGCCATTCCCTAAACTGTCAGGTGCTGGCAAGGCAGCAAAGGGTAAATACTGGAGTACGCCATCACCAACGATGAGCAAGCGTTTACTTCCCAACTGACTTGCGACTGGCGACAACAGCACTTGAGAGAGTTTTGTTGTTGCATCCCTACTGTTGGCACGAGGAGTAACGCTAAGCCCTCTGAGATCGGGTTGTCGTTCTCGTCCTGTTTGTTCATAGAACCCTCGCGCTAAGGCTTCAATGTCTGCACGTTTCGGCAGTTCGTAGCTGGTGATACCTGTTTTGGTTACAGCCCAGAGATAGCTGCGCTCTTCACCTAGTACATACTCTAAAAGCAGAGTGTCGTCATCCAGTACCTGCTGCTGAATTTCTGTCAAAGTCAGGGGTTTTGGCTGAGTCAGTGCAGCATAGCGGGGACTGTTGCGCCGAATCTGTGCTTGAATTTGCCGATACTGTGATAAAAGACCTTCAATTTCTTTTTCTAGCGCGCCTACCTGTTCTGGGGTAGGGTCGCCATTCAACAATTCTACTTGGCGCTTCTCTCTAGCACCGAGTTGCTGCTCAATAGTACGTTCCTTCTCTAAGAGTTTGGCATCTACACCTTGACGAATATCGGCATTCGCTTCAGTCAAAATTTCTAAGAGACTGCGTGCCCTAGCGCGTTCACTAGCTTGCAGTGCTAAGGCATCGTACCCTTTTGAGGGTTGCTGTTTATGCTGTTGCATCAGCAAGTCGATGTAAAACTGATAATACTTCTGCACCGAGGCAAAGTAGGAGGTTCGCAGTTCTTGACTAGCGACTTTGCTCCGTACCGATTCAACAATATCGATCGCTAATTCAATTTGCTGCTTGGCTGCGTCGAAGTTACCACGCTTACGTTCAGCGCCAGCGATATTGTAAAGCGTTTCAGCTTGCCCCGTGCGATCGCCAATTGTCCGCCACAGCAACAGTGCCTGATTATAAGATTCAACCGCTTTTTCAGGCTGATTTAATGCATCGTAAACCTTACCAATATTATCGAGGACGGGAGGCTCTGCTTGGCGGAACCCTAATGCACGCAGCAGCGATAGCCCTTGGTTAAACGAGTCAAGGCTTTGCTGATACTCGCCCATTGCTCGATAAACTCTGCCCAGGAAGACTAACCCTGTTGCTTCCGAAAACCGGTTGCTCATTTCGCGCCCTAGCGATCGCATTTGGTTGGCGGCGTTGAGCGCTTGCGGATAATCGCCCATTGACTCGTATATTCTGACAAGAGTGGAGAGTGTAGCGGCTTGCCGAGGACGATTACCTTGTTTTTGCCACATCGACAGCGCTTGGTTGGAGAAGTCTAGGGCTTTCTGATACTGTTCTAGCGATCGGTAGACTCCAGCAATGTTGTCGAGAGTTTTGCCTTCCCCTTCCAGATTGCCCACACGGCGATATAGTGACAGTGCTTGGTTATAGGTGTCGAGGCTTTGCTGATCATTGCCTAATGACTGGTAGACAGAAGCAATATAGCCGAGTGTATCTGCTTCTCCACCAGAGTCGCCCACTTGCTGCTGAAGCAGTAAGGCTTGGTTGTAAGCGTCGAGTGCTTTCTGGTTTTCGCCCAACTGTTGGTAGATTTCCGCGATATTGTTCAGCGTGAAAGCTTCTCTGTCCGGGCTTTTCGCCTCACGGTGAATCAGCAAAGCTTGGTTGTAGGTGTCGAGGGCTTGCTGATTTTCGCCCAATTGTTTGTAAATGATGCCCATGCTGTTGAGGATTTCAACTTCCCCTTGGCGGTTTCCACTCGCTCGTACAAGTACCAGTGCTTGATTGAGGGTATCGAGTGCCTTTGGCTTGTCGCCTAGTGCATTGTAAACTCCGCCAAGAGCTTGGAGCGTACTAGCTTCTCCGTAGAGGTTTTTCTGTTCCCGATATAGCAGTAGTGTTTGGTTGAAGGCGTCGAGTGCTTTTTGATGTTCTCCGATGGAAAAGTAAGCCAAGCCAATTGTGTTGAGAATTGGGGCTTTCGTCGCCAGATTTCCATCTCCCTCAAGTAAAGAGAGCGCCTGGTTGAGTGCATCCAGCGCTTTTTGAGTTTCACCGGAAGACAAGTAGAGTATGCCTATCGTTTGCAGGGTATCCGCTTCTCCAGAACGATCTTTTACTGCACGTTGGATTTCTAGCGCTTGGTTAAAGGCGTCCAGCGCTTGCTGCTTTTCACCAATCGAGGAGTAAACTGAGCCAATGGAGGAGAGGGTGAAGGCTTCAAAAGATTTATTACCTGCTGCCTGAAACAGGGGAAGGGCTTGGTTGTAGTGAGAGAGTGCTTTTTCTTTTTCCCCCAAGTCATTATAAACTCCTGCGATCGCCCAAAGCATACCCGCTTCTTGAGCGGTTTGTTTCAGGGTACGTCTCAGTGCTAGCGCCTGGTTGTAATACTCTAGTGTCTTCTGTTTCTCGCCCAAGGAGTAGTAAACTAAACCGATCCCGTGGAGCGTAGAGGCTTCTTGGGAAGAATCACCCGCCGCACGCCACAGTTGCAATGCTTCCTCGTATTTCTGAATTGCCTGTTGTCGGGATTTGGACGTGCCTTGCTGGAACAGTTGCTCTGCTTCTGCATAAGCTTGTTCGGCAGCAGTGCGATTTGGGTCTTGTGCAGCGGCTCCTGGCTGTTGTGCAATCTGTACTCCTGTTCTAGCAGGCGTTGCAGCCACTAATTCTGACAAGCACACAATGCTCAGAAATAGAGCTAAACCATAGGGAATAGAAGCAATCTTCCGATACCACAAAGGTGAAACCCCGTAATGTTGTTGAGCCATTGACTGCAATCCTGCCGAAATGTTGCCTGTCATTGATTCCTAGAGAAATTACCAATGTAGCAACCTAATCAAGGATTGATGTCATGTCCGCTTGAATACTCACCAACTCAAAAAAAAGGATTGATAAAATACCAATCCTTTACTACAAAATTGATTAAAAGTCAAATCGCGCTAGCGCTTACCAATTGAGGGCGCTTTCATCGGCAAGATCGACTTATCCGCTTTCGCCACTGCTGCTTGAGCCAGCGTTGGCACCGAATTCCGCAGCCGTGCCGTTAGCTGCTGGGTTGTGGCATCGTAAATCTGAGTCAGCATCTTAGGATAAAACCCGAAGCCAATAATCGGCACTAACAGACAAGCGATGATAAACACTTCTCGCGGTTCAGCATCTTGCAAGACTTCGTGTTCAATCAATTCCTTGTTTTCCGGGCCATAGAAGATCTCTCGGAGGTTAGAAAGCAGATAGATGGGAGTGAGAATTACACCCACTGCTGCTAGAAAGACCACAATGACTTTGAATGTTGAACTATAGGCATCACTGGTCGCAAAGCCAATAAATACCATCAACTCCGCCACAAAACCACTCATCCCTGGCAACGCCAAAGAGGCGAGGGAACAAGTTGTCCACATGGCGAAAATCTTCTTCATTTTTTGGCCGACACCCCCCATTTCATCCAACATCAGGGTGTGCGTCCGGTCATAGGTGGCACCAACTAAGAAGAACAAACTAGCTCCAATCAACCCGTGGGAGACCATTTGCAGCACGGCCCCACTCAAGCCCAAATCTGTAAACGAACCAATCCCTATCAACACAAATCCCATGTGGGAAATGGACGAATAGGCGATTTTCCGCTTCAGGTTGCGCTGAGCAAAGGATGTTAACGCGGCATAGACAATATTGACAACGCCTAAAATCACTAGGATGGGTGCGAAGTAGGCGTGAGCATCGGGAAGCATTCCTGCATTCATCCGAATGAGGGCATAGCCACCCATTTTCAGCAGAATGCCGGCCAGCAACATGTGTACTGGTGCTGTTGCCTCACCGTGAGCATCTGGCAACCAGGTATGTAGAGGGAAGATGGGCAACTTGACGCCGTAGGCAATCAAGAAGGCAGCATAGAGCCAAAGTTGAAAGTTGAGAGCATAGTTCTTTGCTGCGATCGCGCTCATATCAAATGTTACGGTATCTCCGTAAAACGCCATCGCTAGCGCCGCGACTAAAATAAACAGCGAACCGCCTGCCGTATACAGGATGAACTTTGTCGCTGCATAGAGGCGCTTTTTGCCTCCCCAAATCGACAGCAGTAGGTAAACCGGAATCAACTCCAGTTCCCACACGAGGAAGAACAGCAGCATATCCTGAACGGCAAATACAGCAATTTGTCCGCCGTACATAGCCAGCATCAGGAAGTAAAACAGCTTAGGTTTCAGCGTCACTGGCCAAGCTGCCAAAATCGCCAGTGTTGTCATAAAGCCTGTTAGTAGAACTAACGGCATTGACAACCCATCGACCCCCACTGACCAATTCAAGTCCAACTGCGGCAACCAGGAGTATTTCTCTACCAGTTGCAGTCCGGGATTGGAAAAGTCATAGCCAGTGGCAAAGGCATAAACAATCAGTGCAAAATCGATCAGCCCCACAATGAGAGCATACCAGCGCTCCCAAACGCCATTTTTTTCTGGCAGTAATGGTAAAAACAGTGAGGCTACGATGGGAAACAAAATAATTATCGTAAGCCAAGGAAAATCTGTAAGGTTCATCTGGTGTTGTAGTTTTTATTTCAGAACTTACGCCATTGAGACACAACTGAGCATCCCAAATAAGGCGCAGATCGAATAGAACCTCTCTTATTCTCGGTGTTCTCTAGACTATGTCATAGTGTATCAAACACTTTTTTGGCTTAAATTCTACAATTTTTTGTTTCTAAGAGAGGTAAAACTCATAAATTTGCTAGTGCTAAGTTTTGGTGCTTTGCTTGCTCGATCGCTGTTTATTGTTTCTTCTATTGCGTCCAACAGCTCAACCCCTAAGTACTAAATCACTAACAACTGTTTAGCTAATCCCAGAGAAAATCACCAAACCCAGTACCGCCCCAAAGATAATCAGAGCATAGAATTGAGCGCGACCATTCTCTAAGTATTTCAGACCTTCTCCACTAAAGAGTGTCACTAAACCGGTGAGGTTCACTGCACCATCGACAACACGGTAGTCCACTTCCATGACTTGGCGTGCTACCCGACGCAGGCCCATGACGAATACTTTGTGATAAATATCGTCAAAGTACCACTTGTTCAGAGATAACTCATACAAGGGTTTGATTTGCTGTGCGATCGCTTTCGGGTCAATTTTCCCAGCTAAGTACATCAAAGAAGCGACGGTAATGCCAATTAAAGCTACGCCGACAGAACTTCCGCCCATAATCAGAAATTCCGTCCAGTTAAATGCCTCTTCATGGGCAACTACTTGGGCAACGGTTTCGCCAGCAGGGTGAATGAACTCCTCAAAGTAGTTGTTAAATGGCGTCCCTACTAAACCAACCAGCGTTGACGGTACTGCCAGAAGCAGTAACGGCAGTGTCATGGTTAACGGGGATTCGTGCGGTTCGTGGCTGTGATAGCCAGGATCAGCTTCATGTTCGGAGTGGAGTTCCAGTTCTCGCGTGTCCATGGCACCAGGACCAAAAGCGGGTATCGGTTCACCCGCAGCAGCCGCTAACAGTTGCTTTTGGATCACCTTATCATTACCCCGAAATTCTCCCTCAAACGTGGAGAAGTACATCCGGAACATATAAAAAGCAGTCATTCCAGCCGTTAACCAGCCAACCAGCCACAGGAGAGGATTGGCAGCAAAAGCACTGCCCAAAATTTCATCCTTGGACCAAAAACCCGCAAATGGAGGAATTCCGCAAATCGCCAGAGTACCAATTAAAAACGTCAGGGCGGTAATGGGCATATACTTCCGTAAACCCCCCATCAGCCGCATATCCTGAGCTAAGGCTGGGTTGTGACCGACAACAGCTTCCATGCCATGAATCACGGAACCTGAGCCAAGGAACAGCATAGCTTTGAAATAGGCATGGGTCATCAGGTGGAACAACCCAGCACTGTAAGCTCCAATCCCCATAGCCATCACCATATAGCCCAATTGGGAAATGGTGGAATAAGCTAGACCCTTCTTGATGTCATTTTGGGTAATCGCGATCGTAGCGCCTAAAAATGCTGTAAAGGCTCCCGTCCAAGCGATGACATTCATCACCGCTGGGATGCCTTCAAACACTGGGTACATCCGAGCAATTAAAAATACCCCAGCGGCCACCATTGTTGCCGCGTGAATCAAGGCAGAGATGGGAGTAGGGCCTTCCATCGCGTCCGGTAACCAGACATGCAAAGGAAATTGAGCCGATTTCGCCACTGGCCCCAAAAACACCAAAACGGCGAACAGTGCCGCTAAACCGACTCCGATATAACCCGATTCAACAAACGATTCGAGGTGGGCACCCATGACATCAAACTCAAAGCTGCCTGTTGCCCAGTAAAGCCCCAAAATGCCCAACAGCAGACCGAAGTCCCCCACACGGTTGACGACAAACGCTTTTTGAGAGGCATCAGCCGCAGCTTTGCGATCGTACCAAAAACCAACCAGCAGGTATGAACACATACCTACTAGTTCCCAGAAAATATAGACCTGAACGAGGTTGGGACTGACAACCAGACCCAGCATTGAGGAGCTAAACAGACTCAAATACGCATAAAAGCGAACATACCCCGAATCGTGAGCCATGTAGCCATCGGTGTATATCATCACCAGAAACGCTACAGTGGTCACGATGACCAGCATGAGCGCCGTCAAGTGATCGACGGTGTAGCCCATCGTTAGGTGAAAATTTCCAGCAGCCGCCCACTCTAAGGTGTGGGTAAAAGGCTCGTGTCCATGAAATTGACTCCAGAGCAATGCAAAGGAGAGAACCATTGACGCTCCCAGGAGGGAGACAATGAGCACAGCATTCAACTGCCGCAGACGGTTAGTTGATTTGTTTAGTGTGATTAGCCCTAAGCCAACCAGCATTGCCCCTACTAGCGGCAAAACTGGTACTAGCCAGGCATATTGATAAAGCGGTTCCATGAAAACAGCCTACTTTAGATTTCGTTACTATTCTGGCAAAACGTAAATAATTGTGACATACACCTACTCAAAAAAAAGTTATTTCAAATCTATAGAATTTTTAATCCAGGTACCTCAAATTACAAAAAACCATCGGTTGATTGTTTCTACCGATGGTTATACATGAACAAGAGCAATACCAGTAACAATGTTAGGAAAGCTTTATTCAAGCTTCATGCACCTCTTCTCTAAAGCGGCGCTGGGAGGTAGTGCAAGAAGGCATAAGAGATAAGACTCCCAGGAAAAGGGGATAGTGTTTGTACAGAAAGCTTTTTTACCTTTTTGGGCTGGTGGGTTCTTTTCTCCGCACGGCACTAGTGACAAGGCCTTCGGGCAGGAAAAAGGGAAAGGGGGAATGGAAAAAGGGAAGTTTATGAATCAATCTAGCTAGTACAGCGTGGCAGAAATAAGTATCCAGTTGAAAGAGGTTAAAAAGCTTACTGTACAGGCTTTCTTCCCTTCTGCCCTCTGCCTCCTGTCTTCTGCCTTCTTGCACTAGGGGCTGGAAAAGAGATTGTGTTTTTAGTTGTTCCCCTTTAACCCTTCCCGTTTCCCCTTTAATCCTTTCCCTCTTCGCACTCCTGCTTCGGTCAACGCCTATCGGTTGAGAGTTAAGCTGACTTGGGTAACGAATTTACTATCAGTTTTGCCAGTTCTCTTCGCAGGTCATCCCGACCGTGGAAGCTCTCAAGGCGATGAACAAGCTGACCGTTCTCAAATAAAAGTAGTGTGGGTAAGGATTTGAGCTTGTAAGCATTGGCGAGTTTCAGGTTTTCATCCGCATTGACCCTGACCACTTTGATTTCCTCACCCCATTCTGATTGAAACTCCTTGAGTATGGGTTGGATGACCCGACACAGCCCACACCAAGGTGCCCAAAACTCCACCAACACAGATGTGGGAGATTCTAAAACATCTTGTTTAAAAGTCCGTTCGTTCACAGACAGGCCTTTATTAACAGACAGCGCCATGATCCCTCGGAAATATATTGTGTTTTTTCAATGTTTGGATCATGCTACATCTAATTGGGATCATCTGATCCAACAAAGTTTTCGTATTACTTGTATTACCTTGTCCCTAGAGAAATCTGGGTTTTGGGTGTAATACGCACGTCACTAATTAACCGAAACCGCATTTCAGAAAGGAAAGGGAGAAAGGATGAGAATATCGTTTTCCCTACAATCTGGAGTGGAGCAATGCCCTTTTCCCTTTTCCCTACCCGAAGGGTTTGACTGTTGCGGTAGCTTGGACAAGGAAGGGATGTGCCCACCAAAAAAGCAAGACAAAAGCCGTAACACCTAAGTAAGCAGGGCGAATAAACTCTTCCCATTTCAAACTTTGGCGACCCTGGAAAATGGCTAAGAAGGGAATCACGGATGTACGATCCTTCACTTCTTCAAAGGCAGTGCCATAACGCAGTAACATCCGCCTGTCTCCATGCCAAACCGCAAAAAGATGGTGTACCACTAATCCAATTGAAGTCAGCAAGGTGAAGGTGGTGCCAATCCAAAGCGTATGGGCAATACACCAAATAATCTGCCCGACCATCTGAGGATGTCTCGTGATGCGAATGATGCCTGTTTCGTACAAGTGAACTTGGGGCTTTTGGATGGCGGCAACTTCTAACAAGTTGAAGGTTGCTGGGTAAAGAAACAGGAAAGAAATCGCTGAGAGAATCCAAACAAAAGAGCGAATTCCAGATATACCTTGAACTTGCCACAAAGGCAAGCCATCATAACGATGATTGAAAAAGTAAATAATTAATACGACAGCGAGGGGAAGACTGACCAAGGCAAAAATAATCCGGTAGAGTCGGGGACCAATGCGTTGTTCACCCCAAGGTCGCAAGGCAGCTAAGCCACTATGCGCGATCGCAAACCCAGTGAGCAACCCAAGCATGACAAAATGGCTAGAACTTAGCCAAGGAAACAATGCCATAGAGCGAGATTTGTGATGATGTAGATTCTGTGAACATTCCATGGTAGCAAGGATTGGCGTAAGTACTTGCTCCCTCGGTATGTTACTGTCGATTTCAGCAGAGGCTTACACATTTACTCTGGTGGCTGCTCATCCTTTGAGTCAAATTCCCATTCACTTTCATTGTTTTTAGTTGCCTCAGTTGCTCCTTCTCTGGTGGTTTAGCCGTATGTCTGACCTTCCTTTCACTCTTGATCAACTCCGTATTCTCAAAGCGATCGCTACTGAGGGGAGTTTTAAACGTGCTGCGGATAGTTTGTATGTTTCACAACCAGCTGTCAGCTTACAAGTGCAAAACTTAGAGCGACAGTTAGATGTTCCGTTATTTGATCGAGGCGGTCGCCGCGCTCAACTCACAGAAGCAGGACACCTCCTTCTGAGTTACGGTGAAAAAATCTTAAGTTTGTGTCAGGAAACCTGTCGTGCGATCGAGGACTTGCAAAATCTCCAGGGTGGCACTCTGATCGTCGGTGCGTCTCAAACGACTGGCACCTATCTGCTGCCTCGGATGATTGGTATGTTCAGGCAACGCTATCCTGATGTTGCCGTCCAATTACAGGTTCATTCAACTCGTCGTACCGCATGGAGTGTTGCCAACGGACAGGTTGATTTAGCGATTATTGGTGGCGAAGTTCCTGCTGAATTGCAAGAGACGCTAGACATCATTCCCTATGCAGAAGATGAACTAGCGCTGATTTTGCCAGTGTTTCACGCTCTCTCCAAAATCGGTACGATTCAAAAAGAGGATTTGTATAAGTTGCAGTTCATTGCCTTAGATTCTCAATCGACAATTCGTAAGGTGATTGACCAAGTGTTAACTCGCTGCGGCATTGATACGAGACGGCTGAAAATTGAGATGGAACTCAACTCAATTGAGGCGATTAAAAACGCCGTACAGTCTGGTCTAGGCGCTGCTTTTGTCTCGATATCTGCGATTGAAAAAGAGCTACAAATGGGCGTCTTACATCGCGCTACGATCAACGATGTCGTCGTCAAGCGCATGTTGTCTGTGATTGTCAACCCCCATCGCTATCGTTCTAAAGCAGCAGAAGCATTTAGTAACGAAATCTTACCGGAATTTACTACTCCTGGATGGAAATTAATCGCTAAACAATCACCCATAGCAACACAAACAATTCCGGCAACATCATCCCATACCGTAGGAGGTTAGCCAGTGCTGTTTGGGGGCTAAGATATTGAGCGTCGAGGCTAAAGTAAGAAGAGAAAGAAGCACCAAGCGTGGCTGAATTGGTCATTTGGATATGAGGACTTTCTCCAAAGATGAATCTGGGGGATTGAAACAAAGAAGGAAGGGTCTTTCTCCATCAAAAAAACGAAAGGGTTACATCCTGAATTCATGAATTCTGAATTCCGAATTCTGAATTGTTTGGGTCAGTGTCTTTCGGTGCCATCTAGTCCCTAAATCCCGACTCTCATTTATGGAAATTTACTGCACTCGCCCTAGCTGCCCCCGCCCCAAAAATTATTTTGCTGATCTTGATGACAAAGCCACCCTTAAGACGGCACAACAAAAATACTGCACAGCCTGCGGTATGCCACTGATTTTAGCGGGTCGCTACATTCCATTGAAGTTACTGGGCAAAGGAGGATTTGGAGCGGCATTTTTGGCTCGCGATCGCTATACTCCAGCGATGCGTCAGTGTGTGGTGAAACAGTTTCAGCCCTCTGGAGATTTGAACCCAGATCAGCTCGCAATAGCACAAGAATTATTTGAACGAGAGGCAGCCGTTTTAGAGGAACTGGGCAGTCATCATCCCCAAATTCCGGATTTATTTGCCTTTTTTCCCTTAAGTATTTCCAGCGTGCAGCTAGGGAAAGAAGAACAATTTTTCTATCTGGTTCAAGAATTCATTGATGGGCAAACATTAGAAGAAGAACTCAGCATCAAAGGACAATTCTCAGAATCAGAAGCTTTAGAAGTCTTGCAAGAAATTCTTAACGTCCTGAAATTTGTCCATGAAAATGGCTCAATTCACCGAGATATCAAGCCCTCTAACATCATGCGGAATAAAAGTGGGCGTCTGTATCTTTTGGATTTCGGTGCAGTCAAGCAAGTCACGAAAGGGGCAGGGGCAATTGCTGGAAAATCTACTGGCATTTACTCCCAAGGATATGCACCACCAGAGCAGATGGCAGGAGCACAAGTTTACCCCTCAACAGACTTGTATGCCTTGGCTGTAACGGTGATTACATTGCTTGCCGATAAAGAGCCAGGTGAGCTTTACGATTCTTATAGTAACGGGTGGCAGTGGAGAAGTTATACCCAAGTCAGTGACACAATGGCAAAAGTGCTAGACCGAATGCTATTGCCAACACCCAATCAACGTTTTCAGTCAGCACAAGACGTTCTTGACGCTCTCGCCACACCAACAGGTAGTTCACCGCAACCTATTCCTACACCTACTCCTCCCGCCGCAATACCGCCAGTTTCTCAACAGCACAGTCCTTCCCCAGTTGCAGCAACACCCATTCATTCTCAACCCTTATCTAGAAGACCGACATTTTCTACACTGGAAATTTTGGGGGGAGCAGCCTTTACAGGATTTGAAGCAGGATTACTATTTATTGCTCTCAAAAGTTTCCTGGGTATCTCAGGCATTAGTATGGGGGTATTAGGCATGATCGTCGGTGGCATCATTTTTGCTCAATATCGCCGCTTAATTGAAGGCAAAGATTTAGTGATTTTTGCTGCCCTTACCCTAGCGTTGATGCTGATTCCAGCCTTACGAGTGGGCCTACAGTTTCCCGTAGTTATTGTTACAGGAGTCTTTGTCGCCGCCGCAGCGATCGCTGTAACTGCTCTATTTCGCTTAATTTATCTGCTGTTATCTCGATTGATGGGATAAATGATGATCTATTAGCCAACAGCAGTTCAGAAAATATTAGTAAAATATCCCTTATTCTAATTACTAATAAAGCTTTGTAGGAAACTCACCACTCAACCCTCACTCACATCGAATTCTGAACGGTTAATGAGCCAAAAAAACGACACTACCGTTCTTTTCCTTTCTTTGGTCGTCACGCTGGCATTAGTGGCGACGGGTTTGTGGTGGTTTACCAATCGTAGTGGGATAAAGCTGGGCAGCTTGACACAAAACCAGAGTAATTCAGGAAAAACAATACCCAACTCATCTCAGCAGCCGACTCAAGAACGCATCAGTGCGGGAGAAAAAGGTTTAATTCCAATAGGTGCAACACCTGAGAAACAAGCGGCTGTACAAGCGATCGCATCAGGTAATTATCAGGAAGCCGTTGTTCAACTCGAAGCCTCTCTCAAACGCGATCGCAACGACCCAGAAGCCCTGATTTATCTCAATAATGCTCGCATTGGTAAACAAAAATCTTACACTATTGCCGTTTCTGTTCCGATTAGTTCTGATGTTAATGCGGCTCAAGAAATATTGCGCGGCGTCGCCCAAGCACAAAATCAAATTAATCAAGTTGGTGGAATTCAAGGAATTCCCCTCAAAGTACTCATCGCTAATGATGCGAATGACCCCAATGTAGCCAAACAAGTCGCAGCCGCCTTCGTAAAAAATTCTGAAATCTTGGGGGTAATCGGTCATTATGCCAGTGATGTTACATTAGCCACAGCCGATACTTATCAATCTGGCGAACTTGTCGCAATTTCTCCAATTAGTACCTCAGTCAAATTATCCGGTCGTAGCCGCTATGTTTTTCGTACTGTTCCCAGTGATTATATAGCTGCTAGAGCGTTAGCGGACTATATGCTACAGAAGTTAAAGCAGCAAAAAGTTGCTATTTTCTACAACTCTCAAAGTGGCTACAGTCAGTCCTTGAAATCAGAGTTTGCTACGGCGATTTCTTTAGGAGGGGGAGAAGTTGTTACTGAGTTTGACTTATCTGATCCAAACTTTAATGCCTTTCAAAGTTGGAATCAGGCTTCTCAAGGAGGCGCACAGGTACTGATGTTAGCTGTGAATACCAGCACACTGGATAAGGCGCTGCAAGTGGTTCAAGTTAATGGTAAAAAGTTGAGCCTTTTAGGAGGGGATGATGTCTACACGCCTAAGACATTGCAATTAGGAGGATTGGCGGCGGAAAATATGGTGTTGGCGATTCCCTGGCATATCTTGGGCAATCCTCAAGCCGAGTTTCCTAAGGTGGCGAATCAACTTTGGGGTGGAGAAGTGAACTGGCGCACAGCAATGGCCTATGATGCGGCTATGGCACTGATTAGTGCAATGGAGCGAAATCCAACGCGAACAGGGATACAACAAGCACTTCTAGCACCGGACTTTTCAGCAGAAGGTGCAGCAGGGGCGATTCGGTTTTTGCCTTCAGGCGATCGCAATCAAGCACTGCAGTTAGTCACCATTCAGTCCGGGAATCGTACTAGTTTTGGCTATGAATTTGTCCCTGTACGTTAACTCCCCTGAGTTCGATCAAGGTAGCTCAACGAGCAAAATAAGTGATACAGACTACGAGTGGCTACGGTTAAGTTAAAGCTTCTAGTACAGCGTGGCGGAAATAACCCACCAGTTGATAAAAGTTGAAAAGTTTAGTGTACAAGCTTTCTTCTCTTTTGCCTTGGAGCCTTCTGTCTTTTGCCTTCTTGCACTAATGTTGCGTCGCACTCAGGTTAATAGGTTATGTCTCAAAAAAACGAAACAACCGTTTTAGTCTTAGCCCTGTTAATTACTGCTGCTTTATTGGCAGGTGGTTTTTGGTGGTTTACTCGGAGTTCTGGAGTTAATTTGGGGAATGTATCTCAGAACAACAATACCAATAACCCAAATCAGCCTCAATCCGCCCAAACTTTTGTACCTCCTACAACTGTACCTAGTGGGACAATAGTGAGGCTTGATGGTTCTACCAGTATGGTGCAAATTAATCAAGCCTTAAAAACGACTTTTGAGCAGCAATTTCCTGGTACAACAGTGAATACGCAAGCACGAGGGTCAGACCGAGGGATTCAAGATTTGATAGCGGGTAATATCGATCTAGCGGCAGTCTCTCGCCCTCTTACGTTTCAGGAGCAAACTCAAGGATTGGTGGCTGTACCGATAACTGAAGATGCGATCGCAATTGTGGTGGGAGACAAAAATCCGTTCCGCAAAGGCTTAACTAGAGCGCAAGTAGAGAGAATATTTCAAGGGCAAATTACCAATTGGTCAGAACTAGGAGGACAACCGGGAACAATCCGAGTCATCAATCGACCCCCCATCAGTGGTACTCATCAGGCGTTTAAAGAACTGGTACTCAAGGGAGGAAATTTTGGCACAACACCGAATATTACTACCCTAGAACGGGATGCGACTACCCCTCTACTGCAAGCATTAGGAACCGATGGTATTGGTTATGCCACCTATGCCCAAGTCGCAAATCAGCGGACAGTACGAACCGTTGCCGTCGATGGCTTGACTCCAGAAGCAGGCAATTACCCCTATCAACGTACACTCTTTTACGTGTACAAACAGCCCGCCAGCCCCCAAGTACAAGCTTTCCTGGGTTATGCCAACTCGGAGAAGGGAAAAAGTGCGATCGCCTCTGCTAATCAATAGGGATGATATTCTTCGCCAGTTAAAAGCACTCAAACACAAGATATTCGTAAAGAAGCTCAGGAATATTGGGGAGAGTACAAGAGTAGAGATGATGCCTAGAAGTAGAAGTTATCACGAACAATTGATTGAAGCTCTCAAAGACCCACTAGAAGCAGCACCTTACATTGAGGTTGTTTTAGAAGAAGGCGACTCTAAAATGTTAAGGAAAGCGCTTAAAAATATTATTGAGGCGCAGGGTGGAGTTGATACGCTTTCATCAGAACGAGTCAAGCAATCTTATTTTAAACTTGATCGCATATTAGCGGAGAAGGGGGAAATTGAATTTTATTGTCTGAGTACCTTGCTGGATGCGTTGGGGTTACAGCTAGCCGTAACAGTTAAGTCAATGTAAGGCGATTGATTCTGTTAGACTCTCTGAAGGTACTGATATTTTTCATTTTCTATACATTTACGTAATGCTTGTAGCTTTCTTAGGCGATAAGTAGCATTTTGATACTCTTCTTTTGAGGGGCAGTCTTCAAGGTGAGTCAGAACGGCATCACTTTCCTCTGCAACTGCCTCAAGGAAAAAAAGCCTGAGTTGGCTGCGATTCTCTTTATCTAACTCAACTAAAGGTAGCTTCTCTTGTTCTCCATCTATTTGAATATTTTTTTCTACAGATTTGCCGATTTTAGAAAACTTAGATTTTGCTAACCACTCATAAAGGTCTTCTGAGATTTCTATGTATTCTGGCTGCTGGTTATTGGGTGAATAGAAAATAATATCTAACATGAGTTTTACTCCGTGTCCTCAGTCTCTATCAACTCCGATTCTGGGAAATTTTCTACCCATGCTATATCGGCTTCATCCAACAATCGTTTGGCAGGTTGAGTAATTTTTCCTGTAGTCACGACACCGACGACTATTTTTTTTCAATTAATTTTCTAGCTAGAGCAGAATCTATGGCTTTAGTTTTATGGGCTTTAATTTCAAGGTAAAATTCTTTCGTGACTTCTTTCTCCCTATAACCGTTTAACTATTGAATCGTTTTTGAATATGGCGTAGTATTTCTTTAACTCGCGGGACATGATCTGGATTGACAATCAAAATATCACCATTGGGATTCCCTCCACTTGTTCTCTCGGCTTGGATACCTTCTTTCCTAGGTTCTTTTATAATCCATCCAATCAAGTCTCGATGGATTTTTAATCTAGCTATTTGTCTATCTTCATCAGTTTCACCGTCTGTAGTAGTCATTACCTGAGGAGTTATATGGTTGATGAGCGCTCACGTAAAAGTGTGGCTGTCTATAGCTTAGTAGAGAAGTGCGATCGCAAAGCATCCCGTTCAGGCGATCGCTTACCCTTTTGAGACGGTGTGCGATCACCCTTTTTCATGGGAATCTAACTTTCTCAGGATAAACAGGAATGAAAGGCAGTCTTTCCCTGCTGAACCGAACTGCTAGTGTTCTTGCTAAGGGAAATATGTCACGACGATAAATGTTTATGTCAGTCCGTTGGATCAGCTTTTTCAAAACTTCTGGACTATCTATTTTACCCAAAACCGTTACTGCCTGACTCCTCAGGCTACTGTCTGAGTGGTTGAGGTCAGCGATTAAGGCTTTCACCCCTTGGGGATTGCCTATCTTAGCCAAAACTATTGCCGCCTGCCATCTCGTACCAGTGCTTGAGCCATTAAGAGCAGCGATTAAGACTTTCACCCCTTGGGGATTGTCTATCTTACCCAAAGCGATTGCCGCCTGCCATCTTACATCACTGTCTGAGTCATTGAGAGCAGCGACCAAGGCTTGCACTGCCTGGGAATTGCCTATCTTACCCAAGGCTATTGCCGTCTGCCATCTTACATCAGTGTCTGAGTCATTGAGGACAGCGATTAGGGCTTGCACTGCCTGGGAATTGCCTATCTTACCCAAAGCTATTGCTGCCTGCGATCTTACGTTACTGTCTGAGTCGTTAAGGGCAGCAATCAAGGCTGCCATCGCTTGGGAATTGCCTATCTTACCTAAAGCCTCTGTGGCTTGACTCCTCACTTTTTTATCTGAATGATTGAGGGCAGCGATTAAAGCGTTCACCGCTTGGGTATTGTCCATCTCCACCAAAGCTTTTGCCACTTGCCATCTTACATACTTGTCTGAGTCATAGAGGGCAGTGTTCAAAGCTTCTACTACTTGGGAATTGTCTATCTTTCCCAAAGCTTTTGCCACCCTTTCTCTTATCTCACTATCTGAGTGGTTGATGAGGATAGAGATTAAGGCTTCTACTCCTTGGGAATTGTCTGTCTTACCCAGAGCTATTGCCGCTTGCCTTCTCACGTTACTGTCTGAGTCCTTCACAGCAGAGATTAAGGCATTCACCGCTTGAGGATTGCCTATCTCACTTAAAGCTGATACCGCCTGTCTTCTCACGTTACTGTCTGAGTCGTTCAGGACAGTGATTAAGGCATTCACCGCTTGGGGATTGCCTGTCTTACCCAAAGCTATTGCCGCCTGCCTTCTCACGCTACTGTCTGAATACTTGAGAGCAGCACTTAAGGCATAAACCACTTGGGGACTGTTTATCTTAGCCAAAGCCTCTATCGCCTGCCTTCTCACGTTACTATCTGAGTCGTTAAGAGCAGCGACTAAAGCTTTCACTCCTTGGGGATTACCTATCTCACCCAAAGCTAATGCCGCCTGCCATCTTACAGACTTGTCTGAGTCCTTAAGGGCAGCAACTAAGACTTGTACCGCTTGAGGATTACCCATCATAACCAAAGCTATTGTCGCTTGCTTTTTTACATCACTGCCTGAGTGATTGAAAGCAGCCATTAAGGCATCTACCACTTGAGGATTGCCTATCTTTCCCAACGCTATTATCGCCTGCTTTCTCACGTAACTATCTGAGTGGTTGAGAGCAGCACTTAAGGCATCTACCGCTTGGGGATTGCCTATTTTACCCAAAGCCTCTACCGCCTGCCTTCTCACGCTACTATCTGAGTGGTTGAGAGCAGCACTTAAAGCATCTACCGCTTGGGGATTGCCTATCTTACCCAAAGCCTCTGCCGCCTGCCTTCTCACGCTACTGTCTGAGTGGTTGAGAGCAGCGATTAAGGCATCCACTGGTCGGGCATTGCCCATCATAACCGAAGCTATTGCCGCTTGTATTCTCACATAAGTGTCTGAGTCGTTCCGGGCAGCGCTTAAGGCTTTTATCCCTTGAGGATTGCCTATCTTCACTAAAGCTTCTGCCGCCTGCCTTCTCACGCTACTGTCTGAGTGGTTGAGGGCGGCGCTTAAGGCTTCCACTGCTTGGGGATTACCTATTTTCATCAAAGCCTCTGCTGCCCTCCATCTCACCAAACTGTCAGAATGGTTGAGAGCAGCGCTTAAGGCTTCCACTGCTTGGGGATTGCCTATCTTTACCAAAGCCTCTGCCGCGTACCAGCTCACGACATTATCTGAGTGGTTGAGGACAGTGCTTAAGGTATTCACTGCTTGGAGATTGCCTATCTTCACCAAAGATTCTGTCGCCCGCCACAGATACTGGAATTGTGAATCATGTGAGCGGTAGAAAACAGAAATTAAGGTTGCCATCGCTTGGGGATTGCCTATCTTAAGCAAAGCCTCTGCTGCCTGCTCTCTCACCTGACTATCTGAGTGATTGAGGGCGTCTCGCAACCGCTTTGACATCTGCGAATTGACTTTACCCAGCACCACAACAGTGAAGTTGATAAAATCAGCATCTGGATAAGACTGCCAAAACTTGTAGATTTTTTTGACTATCTGTATCGTTAACGGGTGAGAATCCTCTGGACATTCGGCGAGGCATTGACCCGCTAATAACAATAACGTCTTGAAGATATCATCCTTTTCATGAGTGATAGTTTGGAGCAAGAGATAGGGTTTTTCCAGCAATCCCGCTAGTAAACTCAAAGTTTCATGCCAGTCGTACTTCCAGAAATGTTCTCTCGCTAAAGCAATTCCACCTTTCTGATTTTCTTCAATCGCTCGTTTCAAATAAGAAGCCGTGAAATACTCCTGAAACGTCCGATGTAGGAACAAATATTTATCTCCTTCCCTTACCAACTTTTGTAGGATGCCATCCTGTTCAGACAGTTCTCCAATCAGACTAGAAGAGCTAAAATTTCTGAAATCACTTAGGACACTCTCACTTTGCAGATATTTCTCCGTCTTACTTATGAGTTCGTCCATTGAAAAAATCTCTTTGCCTTCACAAGTAAATTGATAAGCAAGTTCCTCTAGTAGCTGTTTTTTAGCCGAGAGTCGCGCCTCATCCGGAGATTGCCTGCGATTGTCAATTCCCCATTTGCCTAGCATATACTCAACGGCTTTGGCATACACCTGACAGCGCCGTGCGGGAAGCGTCAGCCCTTTTTCTTGATACAGACTACACAGCAAGGATAAAAGTAGCGGATTTTGAGCCAGTCCACCAATTTGAGGTTTGTTGTGTAGTTCTTGGATGAGTCCCTCGGCTGAAATTGAATCATCCTCAACGTAACCCACTGCATTTTTGAACCAGATTTTAATATACTCTTCTGTTTGCTTTTGGCTAAAAGGGACAATTTCAACCTCTTTCGCACTCTCAACAAAAGCACCGCTATAACCCACAATCCGAGATGTGTAAATAATCTGACCCCGATAATTTCGAGCAAATCGATTCAGCTTCTCGGTTAAATCAATTCGACGGTGTTTTGGGACTTCGTCTAAAGCATCCAACAGTATTATGCATTTTCCATTACTTAATTTCTCTTTTAATAGATAGTCAATAGCTGGAAATGTCTCAAAATAATATTCTTCCGTCAGTATTGAAATAGCTTCGATAATTTTCTCTGATCTTTTATCTAACTCAGATAGTTTGATAAAGAGCGGTAAAATTACATCTTCTATAGTTGTCTCTTGATTTAAAAGCTTCTGCTTCTCTTGATGTGCTGTTGACGCAGCCTCCATCCTTAATAGAGTAGATTTTCCCATTCCTGGGTCAGCCAGCACCATAATTTTCTGATGCTGTTTTTTCGCCTCTTCCCAGGTTACTTGAGTCTGCGGAGATTCTTCATCTACTTTCTTGAGGGCGTAAATTCGTTTCATTCCTGCCTCATCTTCAGTAGATTTTCTGGAATTTACTACTTCATCTTTATCTTTGTTTTCGTTTTCTGTTTTATCTTTATTTTCGTCTTCTACTTTATTTCTATTTTCCAGCGTAACCTGAATGAAAATATATTGTTCTTTCAGGATGATTGGTTGCTTGGTATGAAAAAGGCTAATGCTAAT
>CBKWLJ010000044.1:0-30009 GCA_966675205.1 uncultured bacterium | reverse complement strand
ACCCTTCGGGAACGGCTTTGCCGAACAACCTTCCAACCTTCAACCCCTAAACCCGAGTAGCACGATTGGCACGACTGTTTGGGTTGCCAACCTCACGAACTTTCTTACCCCGCCACAGCAACCGCAAAGGTGTTCCTGTGAAGTCTAAGTGTTGACGGAACTGACGCTCCATATAGCGGCGGTAGTTGTCGTTGAAGCGATCAGGATCGTTAACAAACAGAACAATGGTGGGTGGGTGGCTCGCTACCTGGGTACCGTAGTAGAGTTTACCTTGGCGTCCACTGCGGCTCGTTGGAGGCGTGTGCCAGCTAACAGCATCTTCTATGACTTCATTAATTACTGAGGTCGTGACGCGACGACAGTGGTTAATAGCGGCAGTATCTACTAAATCCAAAATCTTTTCTACCCGTTTTCCTGTTAAGGCACTGACAAAAATGATTTCTGCCCACTCTATGAAGTGCAGTCGCTCTCTGACCAGTTTTTCGTATTCATAGATGGTGTAGGAATCCTTGTTCACCGCATCCCACTTGTTGACCACGATGACAGCAGCACGTCCTTCCTCTGCGATTCGCCCAGCTAGTTTTTGGTCTTGTTCGGTGACACCATCTAGGGCATCAATCACTAGTAAAACGACATCTGAACGGCGAATCGCTTTGAAGGCACGGTTAATTCCGAAAAATTCGGGGCCGTAGTCTACATTTTTCTTTTTGCGAATTCCTGCTGTATCAATCAGGCGATAGGTCTTGTTTTCAGCGCCCTCTTCTGAGTCTCCGGGCCGCTCAACCACCATATCAATGGCATCACGGGTGGTGCCGGAGATGGGGCTAACGATCGCACGATTTTCTCCTGTGAAGGCGTTGAGTAAGCTAGACTTCCCAACATTGGGACGACCAACAATGGCGACTTTAGTTTCCGGAGTTTCTTCAACTTCCGCTACAGGGGGTAGGTGGGTAATGAGGTCATCTAATAGTTCACCCGTACCAGCACCATGAATGGCAGAGACGGGGTAAGGTTCGTTTAAACCCAATTCCCAAAACTGAGCGGCTTGGATTAGACCTTGTTCGGGCGATTCACATTTATTAACGGCAAGGAGGACGGGCACGGATTGCTGGCGTAGCCATTCAGCGATTTCTTCATCCGCCGCCGTGGGCCCTTCTTGTCCGTCTACGACAAAAATTGCGGCACTCGCTTCGGCCATCGCCGCCATTGCCTGTTCCCGAATCAAGGGCAAGAACTCGGTGTCGTCATCGAAGACTAAGCCACCGGTATCGACAACCAGGAACTCCCGATCTTGCCAGAAGGCAGGGCGATAAGTGCGATCGCGTGTCACCCCTGGCTCGTCATGGACGATCGCATCAGTCACGCCTGCCAGACGATTGACCAGGGTGGATTTGCCCACATTAGGGCGTCCGATAATAGCAACAATAGGCAAGGCCATAACTGTATTCCTTGAGCAAGCAGGGTAAAACACCAGATGCAAGATGTTGCCCTGGTACGCTTTTATTGTAGCTAGCTGTGGTATCACAAATTATGGATTTATGGAAGACAACTTTTAGGGATTTCCCTACAGGTAGCGCTGGAGGACTTCAACGGTAACTTGTCCTGTTTTTGCCCAACTGAATTGACTCGCACGCTTGATGCCAAGGGTACTTAAACGCGATCGCAAAGTGGAATCTGTTGCTACAGCTTGCATCGCTTCGGTAATTTCGTGGGTGTTGTAGGGATTGACGAGGATAGCCGCATCACCCGCTACTTCCGGTAAAGAGGAGAGGTTGGACGTAATCACGGGAGTGCCGCAAGCCATTGCTTCTAGAACCGGAAGTCCGAAGCCTTCCCAGAGGGTCGGGAAAACAAGAGCGATCGCTTGATTGATCATCGTGGGTAGCTGGTCGTAGGGTACGTAGTTTAGGAATTTTACCTGATGAGTTAAACCCAGTTCCTCAACTTGTGTCTGTAGTTGGGGTGTATAGCGTTGGTCTTTGGGGCCTGCAATCCACAGTTCATACTCAGGGCAGATGTTTAAGGCAGCAAAGGCATGAATAACCCGGTGTAAATTCTTGTAGGGGTCGTGGCGTCCGATGTAGAGAAAGTAGGGAGTGCCTGTGCTTTTAGGCAAGTTCAGAGGGCGAAAATCTTCGGCGTTGTGAGCAAGGAGAATGGGGGTAATTTTGTCAGCCCGAATCTGGAAAAAGTGGCTAATATCTTTTGCCGTAGCAATGGAGTCGCAAATAATATGTTGAGCTTGGTCAAGAACTTGAGGAATGTAGTAGCGGAAATAAGCTGTGAGTGGTGAAAATCGTTTTGGAAAGCGCAGAGGAATGAGGTCGTGAACGGTGACGATATAACGACACTTGGAGGATAGAGGGGCTTCCGGGATTGGAGAAAAAAGGCAACTTGCTTGTAGTTGTTCGTAAATTTTGGGTAACTGTAGCTGAGTCCACAACAACCGTCGAAAATGTCCTTTTAAGCCTTGTTCCGGAGTCAGCCCCTCAGGGACTAAGTGGCGATTATAAGGAGCAAGGTTTTGTGAAGTGAGCAGCGTTGGTTCAAGCGATTGTAAGTAAGGAAGAAGATTAAGAATATAGGTTGTGGTTCCTGTCGGTTGAGACAGAAGATAAGACAAATTTACCAACAATTGGCGGGAAGAATCGTTCGACGAATAACTCATTTAATCAAGGTTCTATAAGCCTGTAAAGTTGCTTGGGCTGTTTTCTCCCAAGAATACAGTTTGGCTCGCTCGTTACCTTTTTGGACTAACGTTTGGCGCAATTGGGAATCACTAATCACTTGTAAAATTGCCTCCGCTAAACTCACTGAATCATTGGGATCAACTAAAATGGCGGCATCTCCAGCAACTTCTGGCAGTGAGGATGTCTTAGAAGTGACAACAGGTGCACCTAAGGTCATTGCTTCTAAAACAGGAAGACCAAAACCTTCATAGTGGGAAGGGTAGGCGAAGACATCTGCTTTTGAGTAAAACAGAGCAACTATTTCATCAGAGAGATAATTGAGATGATGAATTTGGTTGCTCCAGGGTGAACGCTCTATTTCTGCAAATATAGGCTCATATCTCCAGCCTTTCTGCCCAATGAGTACCAGTTGATGGTCTATCTTATATTTTTGCTTCAGGTGATTAAACGCTGAAATTAAGGCAACAATATTTTTGCGCGGTTCTATGGTGCTAACAAATAAAATGTAGGGTTTAGAGAAATCGTAATTAACCGTCTTGATTTCCTGGCTAATCAACTCATGATTTAAATATTTAGATTCATAACGACTAGCTAGAGGAGTTACAATTATCCGCGCTGGATCTACATTTAAATAATCAACTATATCTTGTTTAGAACTCTCAGAAATAGTGATTACTAAATCCGTCCATCTCAGAGATTGCTTAACTCGTTGAGTGTAGGTTCTAACAACTGAGTTGACATAATCCGGGTATTTAATAAAGGTTAAGTCATAAATATTCATGACTTTTAAGCTTTTCTGGCATGGATATACCGCGTAGTTGGTGCCATGTACAATATCCGGATGCCCAAATTTTGATTCAAAATAGGAGAGAAAAGGGTTGGGAAAGGATGCTAATAAATTTGTTCCTCTCACCGGAAGAGGTAATAGATAGCGATTGGGATATTGATGGAGATTTTCCGGAAACGATAAATTGCCTAAAAGCCAATTCTTTAAACTGGGCTGATAAAGAATTCTTAGCTCAAAACCTTCCTGCAAATGTAGAGTATGTAAGGCGTGGATTAAGTTATAAACGTAAAGCCCAACTCCACTAGGATTGGGCAGTAGGGGAGTGGCATCAACAACGACCTTGAGCATGAAAAATGTTCTACCAATTTCTTAATTTCTTGCTAAACATCTTTCTCTGGAGTCCCTCCCGCTTCCCCGTCATCCGATTGATCACACCTTAAAATGAAAATGGTGTTAGCTTTTCCCGTCTCGTAGTTCTTTAAGGTCATGATCGACCATAATTTCCACCAGTTGCTCGAAGGAATGGTGAGGTTTCCAATGGAGTCGGGCTTTAATCTTATCGATGCAGCCGACTAGCTGTACAGATTCGTCAGGCCGGTAGAAGGTTGGATCTACAGACACATAATCTTGCCAGTTAAGGCCAACGCAGTTGAAGGCACACTCGACTAACTCTTTAACTGAGTGAGTTTCGCCGCTAGCAATAATATAGTCATCGGCTTGCTCTTGTTGCAACATCATCCACATGGCATAGACGGCATCTTTTGCATAACACCAATCACGACGGGCCTCTAGATTACCAAGTTTCAGTTCATTGGCAAGACCCAATTTAATCATGGCTGCGCCGCGAGTGATTTTACGAAAAACAAACTCTGTGCCGCGCCGAGGGGATTCGTGGGTATAGGTAATGCCGCAACAAGCGTAGAGATTATACTGTTGCCGATAGTTCACAGTCATCCAGTGGGCATAAGCTTTGGCGACACCATAGGGGTTACGGGGGCGGAAGGCGGTGCGTTCGGTTTGGGGGGATTCGTCGGGTTGTCCAAACACTTCACTACTCGACGCTTGGTAGAATTTGGCGTCACTTTTGCAGCGACGGATGGATTCTAAGAGGCGAGAGACTCCGATCGCAGTATATTCGGCAGTGAGGGCGGGTTGGGTCCAGGAGGTGGGAACGTAGCTTTGGGAGGCGAGGTTATAGATTTCGTCGGGTTGAGATTGTGCGATCGCATCCATTAAGGAACATTGATCTAACAGATCGCCAGAAAGAATTTGGACATTACCAGAAAGGTGACTAATCCGGCTAATGTTGCCAGAACTCGAACGGCGGACTAAACCAAAGACTTGGTAGTCTTTGGATAAGAGGAGTTCGGCTAGGTATGAGCCATCTTGTCCAGTTAGTCCTGTAATCAGAGCTTTTTTTTCCGCCATGCCTTAAATAATCAAAAAAACTCCGAGGAAAAATTATTAATTTTCCTCTAACAACCAACAACTATATCCCAATTTTAGAGTATGTGCTAGTCAATTTTATCCAAAATAATATAACGAGGTCTTCCCTTTACTTCTTCGTAAATTCGAGCAATATAGATGCCAATAATTCCCAAACTAATCATAAGTAAACTTCCAATGATTAAAAGTAAAATAATAACGGTTGTGAACCCACTAACAGCTTGCCCTGTAAACTTCAAATAAAGAGCTTGAAATCCAAGAACAAAAGAAAAAAGTAAAAATATTCCCCCCATTAAAGTAACAAAGTGCAAAGGCAGAGACGAAAACGATGTTATGCCAGTAAGTGCAAGTTTGAGAAGCTGAATAATAGACCACCTTGATTCACCACCAATCCGGTTTGGAACTTCAAAAGGTATTTGTACACATCGAAATCCTAACCATGCAGTCATTCCACGAAAGAACAGTTTTCGTTCCCCCATTCTTAGCCAAGCATTTACTACATTGCGATCAAGAAGTTTATAGTCTGAAGCACCTCTAAGGTTATATCCCGATAAACGATTCAAAATCCAGTAAAAAAGATAAGCTCTTAGTTTTCCCCAAAGAGATTCTTTACCACGAGAAACTTTGATAGCTTCTACAATGTCTACCTGAGATTCGCTCCATATTGTTACCATTTTTGGAATTAACTGTGGAGGATGCTGTAAGTCACCATCCATAACAATTACAGCTTTACCTTTAGCTGCTTCTATGCCAGCCCCCAAGGCATATTCTTTGCCAAAGTTCCGACTAAATCGTAATGCTTTTAGCATTGGGTAATTTAAAGATAGTTTCCGTATTACCTCCCAAGTATTATCAGGTGAGCCGTCATCTACCAGTACGATTTCAAATAACTTACCTGTTTTTTCGATTTCTTGAATAATAATTGCCAAACTATTAGCTAAATTATCTCCCTCTTTATAAAGAGGAATGACTATAGATAAAACGGGTGATGTACTAGAAATCATTTTATATTGGCTTGACTAGCACAACTATTAAAATTGACCCTAGGTAAAAAGGTAACCTAGTTTCTAAAGCATCCATTCTTCTGGCTAACGACCAACTTACAGGGGCTAACCAAGGCGCAATCAAGCAAGTTGTAGCAGTTAATTCGACTTCAAATCCAACTTCTGTACATAATCGCTCAAGTTTATTTTTATGGTAAAACTCAACATGCTGGTGTTCAGCCAGGGGAGGAGATAAACCCAACTTATCCATAGACCATTCGATTAAAGGCCACATGCTTCTATAGTTTGGGGTTGTCAGAAAGACTTTACCTCCTGGCTTTAATATCTTAAGAAACGTTTCTAACATTTCTCTGGCTTGATTTATATATATGTGTTCAATCAGCTCTAAGCAGTAAATTTTATCAATTAATTGGCTAACGTCAATATCATTATCGACTAAACCTAATCTGAACTCTACATTTGGTCTAGAGAACCTATCAGTAGCAAAATTAATAGCCTCTGGATTACCATCTATGCCAATAACTTTAGCTCCAGATTCACCTAAAAATGAAGTAATGACACCTGAACCACATCCAACATCCATAACTAAATCTGTTGGACTTGGAGGTAAATATCTTTTAATAGATATTTGTTTGTTATAGTGCCAGAACTTTTGAACAGGGTTGCCCTGTGTTAAAGCCTTGTATTGATAATCTCCACTAATTTTAACTGTATCGCCTGTTCGTTTTTTCATATTTTCACAAATCGAGGATAAGTAGTTTTCTTTACAATCATGTATCCGAGCAATACTAGAGTTGCGGCAGTAATTCCCACCCCTAAATGAAAGCTAATAGGTTTAAATTCAAATTTAACTAAATGTTTTCCCGCAGGAATTACTATTCCTCGTAATACAAAATTTGTCTTAAAAACCTGAGTTTTTTCACCATCCACAGTAGCCTTCCATCCAGGATAATAAATGTCACTTAATACTAAATAACTGGGTGAGGAAGAGCTTGCTTCAATCTCAATTTTCCTATCAAGTAGCTTGATGATTTTAGCAGTGGCAGCTAGATCGGGATTCTGAGCCTTAAACTTTATCGGCTCTTCAACAAGAGCCATTTCCGATGGATTAAAGATTCGTCCACTAGGCAGTTTAGATGTTCTAATAGAAGTAAGTACTTCATTCCGCTTTGCACTCACAACTTCAGGTACCAACCAAACTCGTGGCATAGCCCGTAAATTTTCAAAAATGAGAGTTTCATTAACATCTCCAACGTAATTCCATCGAGAGCTATCAGCCAAAACATCGGATAAATTGCTGCTTCTGACTGTAAGAGGATGAAATTGACGCAGACTGCCATCATTTAGGCTGATTTTATCAATTTCCACAGTTGTTCCTGGTGGACCTACATAGCTCAACTGTATTTTCTGAATTTTCTGCGGTTTACTAAGGGGTAAAGTTGCTATATAGCGATGCCCCCTTTGATTAATTGCTGAATTGTCCGAATTAGTAATAAAAAAATCATCAAAAATTTTAGCTCGACTGTGCTTCACTACAGATTTTACATTAGGCTGATCGTAAGCCCATTCGGACGTGTCTTTCCCTGCTTTCAAACTCAATATTTTAACTTCTCCAGTATCGCTGGTAAAAGTCACGTTTATAACAGGAGTATTGCTAGGTATGTCAGTCGAGGAACTCATAAAACTGACAATAGATAAAGAATCGATATTAAAGGATTTTATTTTTGACGAAATTTGAGCGAAGGAAGTAGGGGCATCAGAAGCTAGTATGAGATTTAAATCTTCTTTTGACCATCCCACGCCCTCTTTGAAAAAGTCAACTTGAATCCCTGTATTTTCTTCTTTTGAAGCAGTTTGGATTAAATTTTGCTTAGACAAAGTGATGTATCGGCTTGCTAATAGATCCAAAGTTGAGTTATTGGGTAGGAGGCTAGATACAGCAATGTCTCCTAAGGGAGAGAGGTTCAAAAATTCTGCATATCTGCTTAAGATTAAGGGACCATACCCACTAAGATTAGGAATATTCCAAAGCCTAGATATATTGGGATACAAGTCCTGATTATTCCAAACAATGCCCTCTACAGTGGATAAGCGTTGATTGTTTTGATTCAGCAAGCTTGAATAATTCTTTACCCAGCTTGGCGGTGACAGGTTGGATGGATAAGCTACGTAATGCCATAAACCAAACCATGATGCACTGGCTAAGTCTACAGTCAGTAATGCGACCAATATACTTTTTTTGACGTTAAGGTTATTTGCCTGAGCAAAACCTATCCAACCCAAAAATAATAAAGATAGGATAAATAAAAGTAGTGGTATCCCAGTAGCTGGGTTAGACCAAGGCATGAACGAAGTAACTTTTACACCGAAAGATGTAGCTTTTTCGGTCAGGTGAGGAGATAAAATTCCCACCGTTAGAGTAGCGATTAAACCCAGGATTAAGCCGACCCCTAAAACTTGCCGGGTTAGCTTTCTTCTTTGTTGAGTTTCTAAATCGAATAAAGCTTTAACTCCGAATCCTGATAAGATAGCAATTGCTAAAGCAATTTCAAAAGTATGTCTTGATGAGCCCCTAACGATATTGTATCCAGGAATTAGGAAAGTAAATCGCGCAAAGGGCGTGTAACCTCCCATTGCTAGCACAACTGCCACGGCAATCCAGCCCAACCAAAACCGAGCTTGCCAAATTAACTTCCGTCCTAAGCCCAGTGAAATAATGAGTAGAAGTGATAACAATCCAGCATAGCTAGCATTTTCGTGTGGAGCTAGATAACCAAAATAGGAACTATATATACCAGACTGAGAATATCCACCAAACAGGAAAGGAAAGATAATGTTTAGTAGCTCTAGCGGATGAAAGCTACCAGCAATAAATCCTGCAAATGGCATATTTGCTCGAATACTATTTTTGGCTAGCTCTAATTGAGGAATAAGAGCAATAGCTACAACCAAGATTGATAAAATACCAATGTAAATAAAATTTAATAACTCAGATATTGCAGATTTGAAGGATTGGTTTAAACTAACACCCAAAATTGCGACAATTGTATAAGCAATAACAACTCCCATGGAATAAATAAAACTTTGAGGATGGCCGGCAAGAAACATACAGCCAATTGCCAAGGAAGTTACGCTGATCCATCTAATTTTATTTTTAGCCCCTCTAAGATTTTCTAGCCCCCATAAAACTAAAGGCAACCAAGCCACAGTATGTACCATGTTGGCAAATACCAATCTATCAACTAAAGCAGCGCTCATTCCGTATATTAATCCGCTAACTAAAGCCGATAATTTTGAGTTTGTGATTTTATACACATAGGCATAGGTAAAGGAACTAGCCATTATATAGGCAGATAAAATAAAAGCATTCCAAGAGTTAGGAATTAAAGAAAAGAACAGTGAAACGGGATACCAAGTCTGAACTTGTGGATCAGCGGCTACAGGATACCCAGAATACAGCAAGTTTGTCCACAGCGTTCGTGGTGAATAAAAAGCAGGAACAAAATATACAATTCCATCAGTCGGTCCCAATATTTGATTAGAAAATATGACCGGAGAAAAGAAAAGAGTGTATAGGACAGAAAAAAATAATAATACTGATAATAGGTGGGTAAATGCAGAATTTATTTTCATATAAAAAAAGGGGGTTATTTTCATATAAGTTATTTTTATAAATAGTATTTATTGTTTTAAGAATAACAGTGAACGTAGTGTTATACGTCAATAGCTTCTATAAGCCTGATAGAATTCACAGCTACTCCTAACTCTCTATTGTCACCATTTCGTAAAATTTTTGAGGGTCGCCAAGCTTTGGTTGTAATTGTTATTTGACCATTCCAATGAGAAACGGGAATTTTATAAATCCCTTTCATACAAGACTTAGGAATCTGAAAATTGCTAGTTGAACTACCAGCAATGATTTTCACATCTAACGGAAAAGGTGCATAGTTGCTGAGACAAAATTCAACGAACTTTGCCTGAATGCTCTTAGCGCAACTCATGACAGATTTTCCTTGGGTAAAGCGCAACTTAAGTTGAGAATTCATTTCTTTTGGTGCCCAAGTCTTACACTCATCTGGTGGAAGTGTTATTTCACTAGGTTCATAATACCCATGACTTTTTTTAGCAATGATTACATCTGCTAAAGGGCTAGCGTCAGAACGATATCGTTTAGGTGTCCAACCCAAGAATAATAAGGTTCTGAGGAAGTAAGAGGTATCAAATCCTAACTCAAGCCAGCCAAATTTCCGAATAGACCAAACCGACATACCCTCCAATCTCACCCCCCAAGGAAAGGGAAAATAGGGGGCATCAGCTATAGGTTCTGCGGCAAAAGCAATTAATCCCTCATCTTTAATGAGCTGCTCCAGATTTTTGAGTAATTTCAAGTGATTAGCGCAGTGATGGAAAGATTCAAAAAATACCGCTGCATCATATTGAATAGGAGAGCTGAACGCTAGCATATCTTGATGAACCAGCTCAACTTTCTTGTTTAACATCGCTGTTCTATATTCGATTAAATCAAGAAAAGCTTTTTCACTATCGACAGCAGTGACGTCGTAACCCATTTGGGTAAAGTGTAGAGTTGTATTTCCCCAACCGGGACCAAATTCTACAATTCGAGAATGAGGAGCTAGATTCAGGATTTTTATTAAGAATCCTTGAGCTACGAGTTGGTTCCCTACTGTATCTGGACTGTGGGTATTATAGGGGTAAGGATTATTTTTTAAAGCTTCGTAATCAAATTCCACATGTTCGTTGGAAACGCTGTACCCCTCCCGCCCTGATATTTTTAGATACAATTTCATCTGAGCATCGAAATATTCTTGAGAGTACGGATCTTGAGGAAATTTATTATCAATGATGTAACAAAATTCGGATAATGCTCGAACCCCTTCATCGTTAGATAGAGCAAATTTCTCATCAACTCTTTGAAGCTCTACATCTAAATCCTTCAAATTGTTGATGTATTTCATCTGTACTCCTAAAAATTTCAGAACAGGGTTTGAATAAATAAAAAAGAAGGAGAAAGAGTTTGAATATTTTCGATTTAAAGAGCGGATTAAATATAAGCCTTTTTTGATGACTTTTTCTTTTAAGAAAGATTTATTTAATAATAGATAGATATTCATTTTCAATCGTTAACCAGTTATATTTCTTTTTCACAAAGGCTTTACCCTGTAATCCTAATTGATGTCTAATGGGTTTATCCATTGTTTCTAGTGCTACTTGAAATTCCTCTTTATTGGTATACCAGAGTCCTCCTTGCGCTCTGCGACACTGTCCTACTAAAACAGCACATTTTCCATTCACTAAAACAGCTTTACCTACTGCCCAAGCTTCTAAAAGTGCTATAGATAGGCTCTCATAAGGTGAGGGCATCACCAGGAGTTCACAGGCTGCTAAAGCATCCCACTTGGTCTGCTCATCCACAAAACCCAATGCTAGGATATCAGGATGCTTTGGAATGGGCATGGCTGATTTACCCAACAATACCAGTTTCTTGACACTGGATTTGTGCGATCGCAATTCCATGAAGTAACGAAAAAGCTCATCGCACCCTTTGGAGGGATCGACTCTGCCAACATACAACAAAAACGGGTCATTAATGTTGTACTGTTGCCGAAACGCTTGAGCGCTATAACTTGTCGGTGGTTCTACCGCCATACCAATGACTGGTCCTGAACAGTTAACATGAGGAAAACGTTTCTGAACGAAATCCCGTTCCTCAGCCGTATTGAAGATAAATCCTCGCGGCTTTTCAAAGAACTGCTCCCACATACTCAGATAAATTGGCCATTCATCATGAGCTAAAGGAGCAAGATAAGCTTTGTCCGCTACTAAGGGAAGAGTGAAATAAGTCGTTGCATATAAATAAGTAAAAAAGATAAAAAAATCATAATCCTGCTGATGTTTCCTAACATAAGAGATGAGAGCAGGCGACCAAGGTCCTTGCGCCAACATCCACGCTTCTTGTTCTTTAAGCGAAACTTCTTTTAACCGAGGATATATTTGATTCGAGAGACGATTGAAAGTTTTTAGACTTCGTTGCTTAGCTACTCGGAAACGCCGGACTTTGACTCCTGAAACTTCTGTCAATCCTGGCGAATAGTAATTCTTCCAACTCATGTAATCTAAAGCACAGGTTGATAGAATTTCTATGTCCCAATATTGGGACATTCGCTGGGCTATTTTCAGACAAAGTGTTTCTGCTCCTCCATTAACTTCTAATCCAGAACGTTGCACTACAAAAGCCACTCTTGTCATGACTCTAGCTCATCAGCAGGATAACTTCTATATAAGAATGCAGGCTTTTTCTCCCCTGCCTTACCCGTATTTAAAGCCCTCATAAAAATATATTGACCTAAACCCAATTCCCGATGTTTCAGAAAAGGGGCGATCTTGGATACCGAAGCGTAATGGCTTGCTTGATTGGGATGAACATCCGCTGTAAACATAGAATCTAAGCTGAATCCCATATAATCTAGCAGTAAATATAATTCATGCTGATTGTATTCTCGATTGTGCCTGCCATAAGGGCCATAGCCAGAGTAGGGGTCATAGATATTAGTACCAGAAATCATTTTGGTGACATTTTCTAATCGACTCACATTTGGCGTTGTGAGAATCAAAGCACCATTGGGTTTTAGGATTCTTTTAATCTCTTTGAGTACTGCAACGGGGTTCATCAGTAAGTGTTCTATTATTTCACAGAATAGAACAGCATCAAATTCGGCATCCTTAAAGGGAAATTTTTCTTCCTCTATATTGAAATGACTCGATTCAAGCTTAACTGATACTTCTTTCCCGGAATGATAGTCTCTATAGAACACTTCCTGGACGACTATCTCGCCCATATGAGAACCGAAATAATTAGCTAAAGATAGTTCTAATTGCGTAAATTCTTTCAATAGTATCGTTGTAAAATAGGGATTTGCTCCTAACTCAAGGCACTTCCCGGATAAATCTCTCGCTAGTCCATAAGTATAGACAAATCTTCGGAAGTCTTGCTGGCAGTAATTTTCCATTTCTTGAGGAGGTGCATCAGCTACCAACACAGACTTCAAAAAATTAAATAACTCTTCTTCTGAGGTTCCTTGAGGTAAAGGTAATTCGGGGCGGAGGGGAAAAATTTCCTCAGGCTTGGCATCCAAGGTCGTTTTGACTTTACGGATAACTTTCTGCCAAAGTCTACGAGCCTTATGAGGATAGCTGATCATGTAAACACCTCTTCCATTTGTGTAACCACGCTATTCAAGCATTTCTGTACTACTTCTGGCAAAAAGTTATTGCGTTTCTGACGTTGTACCTTGAGAATTTTTGCCCGTAAATCTTCATCTCGCACTAAGATTTTAGCCAAGGCAGCTACCAGGACTAAATCATCCTTACTGGTAAACATCAGTCCTGCTTCTCCTAAAGTTTCGGGTACAGCACTACTTTTATAAGCCAGTACAGGAATATCAAACCACATCGCTTCAACGAGTGGTACACAAAAACCTTCATGCTCACTCATTGACCACAGTAGGTGTGCGGTACGATAAAAGGCTAATAGTTGGGCATTATTAACTTTTCCTGTCAACATGACATGGTTAGTTAAATCCCATTTTTGAATACAACTGATGAGGTGGCGATAGTATGGATCGCTAGCATCACCATATCCAGCTAAAATCAGCCGTGCCTCTCGATCCATTGTCAGGTAATGGGCAAAGGCTTCTAACAAATGCTCTTGTCGTTTATTGGGAGCTAAACGACCTACAAATAAAAGATTAGCTTTACCATCTTGCAATTTTTGCATCAAAATTGCGTCTGCAAGCATATCCCATTTTTTTGGGTCTATGGCGATGGGTAATACTCCTGGTTGATGAAAACCAGATACTGCTAATTCAGCAGCATTGTAAGCTGAATCGCCTACAGATAAGGGAAAATGCTGAGCGAGTTGCTTGAGTTCAGAGCGACCCTTTTCTAAAAGTTTGGCAAACTCTGGTCGGTAAGGCAAGAAAAACTCAGCAGGTGTAATGTTGTGATAAATCAAACATTTAGCGCTAGGATGAGCGATCGCATATTCTGTGAGTTCAGAACCAATCGAATGGTGGTAGATTAATCCTGCTTTAGAATTAATGCGCTTGGGCTGAAAAACGATCGCTTCATGCGCCACTTGCTCATCCACATACCGAACGAAAATATCGGATTTATACCCACAGTTACGCAGATAATCTCGAATGGCTAAGGCATGATTAGAAATGGCATCTCCATAGGCAAGGTTGGGCAATAATTGATGGATTTCCTTGAATTTCGTTCCTCTGGGTTGGGCTGCAACCGCAATGGGAGGTTGAGATAAACCGAGAGCCACTTCATACCGTTCAATCACTTTATCCCAAACCGCGTTCTCTTGGGCATAGGCTTGACCATTTGTGCCATACTTTGTTAGCTGTTCCTCTTCAAGGCGATCGATTTTTGCTAACAGTTCTACCCATTCTGTTTCTGTTTTGGCTAACCAACCTCCTTGGGCTGCTTCAACAGCCATTGCCGTTGCCAAGCACTCTCGATAAGCAGCAACAGGTCGCCCATAAAACCAAGCTTCCATCATGACACGAGAATAGCTCTCGTTCTGGCTTGGTTGTAATAATGCTAAGCAATTGGCGAGTAATGCTTCTTTTTCGCCTTCTGGAATTAAACCTAAATCAATTAAACCTGGTACAGAGTCGTTATACGATATGTTTCCAGGGCCGGCAAGGACTAGCTTTAAACTGGAGTCTGGATACTGTTGCTTGAAGGTGGTGTAAGCTCTTACTAATAAATCTGTATTTTTTGTAGCATCGCGGCGACCTAAGTACAGCACAAAACGCTCTTTTTTTACAGAGAGTTCTCCGACTTGACTAATCGCCTCGTCATAATGCTGTCCCGCCTCGACACCCGCACCGGCGACAAGGCTTTTGCATATAATTCCTGGCCCATACAATTTTTGGGCTAGCTGGGCTTCACCTTCACTGATAAACAATAACCCCCGTGCCGCATGAAAAATTTTAGCGACTTGGGGCAAGTAAGCATAAACTTCATTATGTAAGCAAGGCTGCAAAAAAGTGCGATCGCTAACAATTGGCAGTCCGTTTAAAATTGGGCCATACAGATAGGGAAGAAATAAAAAAGCGTGATACTGGTCTTTTTTCTGTTTTAAAAAATTGAGGAGTTGAGGAGAGCTAATATTTTCGGAACAAAACTTTTCTGCATCTGTGAAAGGAACCGGATTAACTCCTGGTTTTAGCCCGAAAGAGGGTAAGCTGAGTAGGCGGCGATTTACCTCAGCAAAAATTTCGCGATCGCGTCGTTCTACTCGAAAGCGCCTAATTTTTAAATTCTCTTCCTTACTCACCCCAGCTTTGAGATGATTCACTGTCCAATCTTCATGAAAGGAACGACAGCAGGTTGTGAGGACTTCAACTTTATGGCCTCTACGTGCAAGTCGTGTCGCTACCTGCCATCCCTGCTGCTCTGCTCCTCCCTTTAAATCTCTACCAAACCAAGGAATTATTATTGCTAGCGGCTTCATAGCTTATACCCAACCACCGCATAATCACGAGAACAGAAAAACCAGTTGTGAAGGAGCTGAGAGCCTGCATCTTCTTGATCAAAAGGACTCCCTTCAACAGGGTGTAGATATACAATTTTTACGTTTGATAATCCTTGAGATTCTAAAAGAAACTGCACTGTATCTGGAAATAAGGGATTTCGATGAGTTGGATCAGCATAGAAATTACAAGCCCCTACAACGATGTTTTTAGGGTTTGGCGTTTCAAAAAGCGCTAATCCTCCTGGTTTAAGTACTCTTGTCACTTCATTTAATAGATTTTTGAGTTGAGGAAACGACAGGTGTTCGATGATGTGAAATCCTGTTACTGCACCTAGACTTAAATCGGGTAGAGTCCTCAAATAAGAAATTACTTCTTCTTCTAAAACGTCAAGTCCTTGCGAGTGGCAGTAGTCTATCATGACCCGATTAAGGTCTAAACCCTTTGCTGTATATCCCGATTCACGTAGTAATTCTAGCCATTCACCCCGACCACACCCCACATCGAGAATTGGGGATTCTGGAGTGCCGACCTCAGCTTTCTCAAGAAAAGGGAGATAGACTTTTAAGCGATTAAAGATTTCCTCCCGACTGCCCCTAAATTGTTCCTCAAAGGCGGTGTAAAACCCATCTAGCAAGTGTTCTTCTTCCTGAGCAAACGTTTGCAGCCGTTCTTGACTAAAGGACTTTGACCCACCTTGTTGCACCTCTTCTAAAAACATAGTGGTTAGCCGTTGTTGCTGAGTCAGCTCATTTTTGATGTAGTCCTCAGTTCTGTTGTGACGCTCATCTGTCGCTTTTAGGCGTTCATCTGTCGCTTTTAGGCGATCGCTAATCTCCTCAATCTGCAATTGTAGACCTTTGATTTGCTCAGTGAGCTGGAAGTTTAAAGCTATAGACTCTCTGAGAGCTTGGATTAAAGAAAGATTAACGACTCGTTGCTTTTTGAATAAAAAACCATATAGCTTTAATCCAAATTTTTGGAACCCCTTACTCAAATTCCATGGAAAACGATCTAACTTTTCCGGAAATTTGGTAGGTACTTCAGAGAATAATTCAGCATCATTGATTAAAGCTTCTATGTGACTAAGTTTTTCAGTAATTATTTCGCTTAATCCCCTAGTTTTAAAATTTTCTAAAAGAGAGCTTCTTTGGCGGTTTTCTACCTCTAAGCGAACTTTTTGCATCAATTGATCGACATTGATTTGTATATTATTGGATTCAATCATATTGGCTTTAAATTGTAAGTTTATTTATATTAAAAGCATTGATTTGCTTTTTCAATTACTTGTACTGAATCTTGGATTGTTATATTAGCTTCTAAATCTACTACCCCTTCACAAAGGTTAGTATTTGTAACTTCAAACACTATTACATCATCAATCCAATCGTAGCTTATTCCTTCTTCTGAATGAATTCCTACGGTAACTGTATAGACTCCCCTATTTAAATAACAGGGAATTTTAAAATTTGCTGTTATTTGTTGATTTTTTGAAATTGTAGGTAGTTTGAAATTCATTAAGTAACTGTTAGTGCCATAGACAACCAATCCCATTAAATTCCTAATCGAAAATCCTATGACAATATCTGATAACTCTACTTGGGTTTCTAGATTAATTAAAATGTTGAAAATTGAGCCACTTTCAATTTTTTCTCGTACCTCTTTATTCTCTAAATCGGTAAAAATAACATCCTTGATAACAGCTAACTGGTTACCGTGCCTATAATTTTTTTTGTCTTCATAACCATTTTCGCTAAACTTACTATCCCTTAATGAATTTAAGCTCCCACATTCATTGGGATTGGGTTCTGAAGATAATAGAGCAATATAGTGATTCACTATATCCTTAGGGTTTCCCGCCTCTAATATTCTCCCCTGATTCATAAGCGCCACACGCTGGCACAAAATCTTCACGCTTGAGCTATCGTGAGATACAAAAAGAATTGTGACTCCCTGTTCTTTTAACTCACGAATTCGCTTCATGCAACGTGCTTGAAATCTCGCATCACCAACCGCCAACGCTTCATCTACAATTAAAATTTGCGGATCTGTGTTAGCAACGACAGCAAACGCCAATCGCACTACCATACCACTGGAGTAGGTTTTAACAGGCTGATCGAGAAAATCACCGATATCGGCAAAAGCCGCAATGCGATCAAATTTAGCCTTTATTTCTTCTCGACTTAATCCCAGGATTTGACCATTAAAAAATACATTTTGCCTGCCGGTGAACTCAGGATTAAAGCCACTACCTAGCTCCAGCAAGGCTGAAACTCGTCCATTTGCCCACACTTCACCTGTAGTTGGTGTCAGTGTTCCAGCAATAATCTGTAACAAGGTACTTTTGCCTGATCCATTCTGACCAATAATCCCCAGCGTTTCTCCCTTAGCAACCTCCAGATTGATATCGTGCAAAGCCCAGAACTTTTGAACTTGGCTTTTTCCAGGCAGCAAAATTTCCTTCAATCGGTCGATTGGACGGTTATAACGCTTGTAGCATTTCGAGATATTTTTCAGAGAAATGGCAATTTCACTCATCACACCACTGCTATTTTTGCAAGATCTAGAGTACATCAGTAAATCCTGATTGGCACTGCCGCCTTACTCTAGCCCGTCATAAAACATGATCAAACAAAGTAAAATCATCGGCTTCACTCTGCCTATTGCTGAACCTTTTTCACTAACGCTAGGTAGCGATATCGATAGCACTCTCGTCGAGTTCTAGCAAGAAACGAAGCCCCAGAAGACGCACTAATATCGAGAAGCAGGAGCAATCAGCCTTACTTAGATGTAGTTTGTTACCTCTTGCTTCCTCGCAAAAGCACTTTTTTCTTACGTCGGTGTTCGCACCCTAAAGTTCCCGTTCTCATCTCTCCTGTAACCAATTCATGTTTCAGCCGCTAATGCTACCAGGTTTAAGATGTTATGGCAATTTAGCTCGAATAAAAGCCATTGAGAAGCCAAGTTGACTCATCAGCGTTATGGGAAAGACCGTTTTAGCCTTCAAATTACACACTACGACAGCTATACAGCTTCACTATTCCCCTAATTCTGGACTACTTGATTTAGCTGAATCCCCAGGCGTCTCTTATCCAGATTTAATCCTAGATTGATAGGGGTAAAGCAGCGTGAGGTTTTAATCTGTAATAAGAGATGAGAGCTGCGATTCATATCAGAAATATCAAAGTTATCTTCATACTTTCCTGGTAAATTAATAGTCCGACTATAACTTTCTACCTTATACCTTTCTTGATAAAGATTAAAAGTTACAGTCAGAGGCTGTTTTTGAGTATCTGGATGAAAAATAGTATATTTTATTTGTAAATTTTTTCCACTGACTTCATATTTTTTTTCAAATAAACCATCCGTATGTTGGTCACTATAATAATCTTTTTTATAACAAGCAAAACGTTGTTGAAAAGGAATTTTTCCGAAACTATTTTTTACTTCGTAAACGGCACCAATTGCCAATAAAGTCGCAAGAATTATGCTCAGGTAACGCCAAATTAAATATCGATTTAATTTCAAAAAAAACAATAAATTTGAATCATTTTCTATTTCCATATTAGTGACACCTAGCAAAATAAACAAAAGTATAAGGATGTTAGGAATGAGTAGAGAATGACCATAAACATTACCTAGAAATATTCCTATGATTAAAATGCTAATAATTGTATTATTGCGATTTGTCAAATAGACCCATTGATAAAGAAAAATAGTGCAAAACAAGCTCAAACCAATCAGACCTGTTTCTGTAAGAATTTGAATAAAATAGTTATGGGCATTCTCACCATTGTTAAAGCTTGTAAAGAAAAAAGAATGGCTAAATTCTTTGATAGAACTCTGTCGATAAAAAATCCCTTTTCCTAAACCAAGGATAGGATAGGAACTATACATTAACAAAGATGAGCGGAATATTTCTGGACGATAACTTAGTGCTACATTAATATCTTTAAAGGAGTGAGATTTTATAGCTATAGACAGACTATGAATTAAGCCTCTATCTCCAAAGCGAATTAATAAAATTGTTGCAAAAGTAATTGTTATTGTAATCAATATCAAATTGAGCCAATTTTCTCTAGGATTTTTAAAAATCCAAAAACCTAGATAAGCTAATAGAATTATAAATAGAACTGCTATAGAAAAACGAGAACTACTCGCTATAACTCCGGCAGCAGATAAACATGAAAACCCACCAGCAAGACGTTTTACTCTTCCTTGAGAGGAGGTAAAGTAATAAAGCCCTCCCACAAAAGCTGCAAGAGCATATCCACCAAAAGCATGGATATCTGGGAGAAAGCTATTAGCACCGTATTCAACACCATCTCTGAAATAGCCAATACCTGTAAATCTTGACCACAAAGCATAAATTAGGATAATTACTGTGGCAGTAACAAGTGGGTATAGTACATTCCTCATTAGCTGTGCTCTAGTTCGCACTAGAGTAAGTAATCTGAGACTAAGGGTAATGGCAGTAGTAAATATAATAAGATCTGTCAAGGGAAAGTAATCATCATGCCAACTAATTATGCGGAGGTTAGCAAGATTATAGAAAAATCCTTTAATAGAGTAGGGTGAAGCTGCTTGGTAAAGATTACGGGATATAGCAAGGCAAACTGTTGCGACAATTAATAGATTAAATCCAAGCAACAGCAATTCAAAACAGCATATTTTACTTGAGCTTTTTTCCGTATTAAATTTATACTTTTTGAAAATATATAGTAAAAACAATCCTGAAATCCAGCCAATGGATGCATCAATACTTAAGAAACCTATGGTAAAAAGATCACAATTAAAGATGACCTTGACTTGCTCGGAAATTCCAGCGGTAAAGGGCAGGAGGAAAACTAATAATTTTAGAGAGAAAAGAGGAGAAAATATTGTTGATAAACATAAAACAAAAAAAACGATGAGATTAGTCCAAGGGAAGGCGGGATAAGAGCCAATAAAAATTTGCAGAAAAACGCTAAATACAAGGAATAGAGCCGCTCCCCAAAAGTGTAGTTCTATCAGTCTACTACTTAAGGAAAAAATATCTCTTTTCCCCAACCTATGAATTTTCATCAAACCCTTCCATTATGTCTTCATTATTATCATCATTTCACCCATAAATACAAATACTGAATGAATTGTATTTTGTTGGGTTTAACTTCTCTTTGAAAGCTGACCAAGAAGGAATAGAAAATATATTCTCTTAAACTGAATCAGTGGTTAATGCCGATGAGTCTAAAGTTGCGATGCACTCCTGTGCCAGTAACCAGAGTTGATCGGGTGGCAAATTACTAACCGTTGCTTCTGAAAGAATTGTCAGTACCCTGGTAAAGTTCTCAATATGTGATGCTTGGCTAGAAACTGCCATTATTTTCGGATGTTCTGTTGAGATAACCTGCTCATGAGAATTGACTAAGGATTCATGCAGCTTCTCGCCAGGCCGTAAGCCCGTAATCTGAATTGGGATATCAACGTCTGGAGCTAGACCCGCTAGGTGAATCATTTGTTCTGCCAAGTCCAAAATTTTCACAGGTTGACCCATATCCAGAATTAATGTTTGACCAGATTGACCCACTGACAGACTTTGGAGAACTAACTGAGATGCTTCTGGTGTCGTCATAAAGTAGCGGGTCATCTCACGGTCGGTGATGGTAACGGGGCCACCTCTGGCAATTTGTGCTTGAAAAATCGGGACGACACTGCCACGACTCCCCAAGACGTTACCGAACCGCACGACAAGAAAGCGAGTATGGCCTTGACCTGCACAGGCTTTAACTAAAAGTTCCGCCAAACGCTTGCTCAGCCCCATAAAGTTGTTAGGCTCAACGGCTTTATCCGTGGAGATGAGGACAAAGGTTTTAACGCCATAGGTATTAGCCAGCTTCGCTAAGTGGAAAGAAGCCAAGGCGTTATTTTCTAGCGCTTCTGTGGGGTTATGCTGCATCAAAGGGACATGTTTATGAGCGGCGGCGTGGAAGACGATATCGGGTTTCCAGGCTTTAAAGAGCTGTTCGAGACGAGTTTGATGGCGGATATCGGCAATGAGGGCAGTTACTTCCAGATGGGGGAAGTCTCGCCTTAATTCTTGTTCGATGTTGAAGATACTGTTTTCCCCTCGTCCAAGTAGTAGCAGGTGTTTGGGTTCTAGACGCGCTAGCTGACGACAGATTTCTGAACCGATGCTACCCCCTGCTCCTGTGACAAGGACAGTGTGTTGGTAAATTTGCGATCGCGTACTGGAAAATTGCGCGTTAAATTCTGTGTCGAAATCCAGTCGAATTTCGGGACGTCCCAGGATGTCCTGAATTTGGATTTCTCTGGCTTGGGGGGCGAGGCTGCGATCGCGTAAAATCTCTGCTTGTCCCGGTAAAACTTTAAGTTTGAGCGAAGAACCATGAGCTTGCTTGACAAGTCTACGAATTTGTGAAGCACTAGCAGAAGGCATACAAATCAAGACTTCATCCGCGTTTAGGTTTTTTGCGAGCACACTCATCTGGGATGTCTTTCCGAGAACTGGAACTCCTTCTACTTTCCGCCCCACTTTTGTTGGGTCATCATCCACAAAGCCAACAATTTTTAGGTTAATCTGAGGGTTTTGCCGAGCTTCCTGAACAATTTGGGAACCGGCCATGCCTGCTCCTACCAAGAGTACCCGCTGTTGCTCTTTGGGGGGAAGCTTTTTGCGGCGAGTGCGGCGGGAGTAGCAACTCATCTGGTAATGAGAAACTGACCAACGGCGAGCATAGCGCATTCCCATCATTCCAATCAGGCAGAAGCTCCAGTCAATGGCGGCAACACCGAGAGGAATCCCATCAAAAAAGTGAAAGCGGGGAATCAATATGCGGGTGGTAACAAGAATCAGGAGGGAATAGAGCGTGACGGCAGTGAATAAAGAGGCCGTATCTTTTGGACCAAATAATCGCCAAACTTGCTGATAAAGGCCAAATGCCGCTTGGAAGAGGAAACGCCCTGGAATGGCGACTAAAGGCAGAATCCAAGCTATGGTTTGGTACTCGATGGGAATATCTCCGTCAAAGCGGAGTGCAAAGGCAAGACAACAGGCTGACCAAGCAACGAAGGCATCCAGACTCAGTTGTCCTAGCCGATATACCGAGGGAAAGAACACTCGCTTGGGCATGAAATTGATTCCCAGAGACGATGAGCAGCAACCTTCAAGGATACCCTTGCTTAGACGCTTGAGCTACCTTGAGGTTTCTGTTGAGCTAGTTCATGTTTCAGGCGCAGGACTTGGTCGCGGATGATAGCGGCAAGGATTGCGACTAAAAAGCTGGCGATGGCAGCAATCGCAACTACCTTAGTTGGAGAGCGAGTCTGGGGTGGTACGTCTGATTCTGACAAAATCTGCACAGGGATAATTTGAGCAGTAAAGTCAGCAAGATTTTTCCGCGCTTGTTGTAGATATTGTTTGTCAAATTCTAGCTGAGCCATGCTAGCAAGTACCTCAGCCTGTCTTGGTTCCAGCGCTCCTATTCTATATTGATTAGTAGGGGAAAATCGATCTTTTTGTTGCTGGAGTTGATCTAGAATTTGCTTATTTTTCTTTAGCTGAAGCTCCACAGAAATCTGGCTATTCTCTAGGGATTTACTCAGAATATCTCCAAACCTTGTTTGTAGTAAGCTGACGATTGTTGAACTCGTGTTATTCAAAGCACTTTGGTTTGGCGCTCGCAGAGTCAGGTCAACTTGCTGGGTTATGGCGTCATACTTAGCCTCAGCAGTAACCTGGTCTAGCTTGGGGGACTGCAAAAACTTGACGGCTAAGGCACCAGCTTGGTTAATATCCATCACTGGTGTCGGGAAAGTTGACAAATTAATTGAAGTGGGTCTGATTAAAAGAGTTAGGTGTTTTTGGTAGTGTTTGGGTTGACGTAAGGAGATGATGATAGCGATTACCGACAATCCTACGGTAATTAGTGCCAAAAACTTTCCATGGCGGCTGAAGAATCGGATAATATCTACCAAAGAAATTTCATCCTCATCCCGATTCATCACTTGTTCAGTATGCTTTACCACTCGACCTTCACTCCTTACTTGTATCCGATCTAAGCTACAGTAGCCACGGAGATCTTACATGCGGCCCTCATTCGGGGTCTAGTAACTCGAAAAATTATTGAGATTTGGTGCGGGGAAATTGGATGGAAAAAGTTTGTGTAGTTGGTTTGGGTTACGTTGGTTTGCCAACAGCTAGTCTGCTTGCTAGTAAAGGCTTTAAGGTTTGGGGAGTGGATGTCAACCCCAAGGTAGTAGAAACAATTAATTGTGGAGAGATCCATATCTACGAACCTGATCTCGATGTTTTGGTCAGGTCAGCCGTGAACAGTGGAAATCTCACAGCCAGTCTCAAGCCCGCTGCTGCCGATGTGTTCATTCTAGCCGTGCCGACACCGTTTAAGGATGGACACGTACCTGATATTTCTTATATCGAAGCGGCTACACAAGCGATCGCCTCTTACCTGGAACCCGGTAATTTGGTCATCCTAGAATCAACAAGTCCAGTGGGAACAACCGAGCAGATTAGTAGCTGGTTGAGGGAACTAAGACCCGACCTAGACCCTAAATGTTTGTACATAGCTCATTGTCCAGAGCGGGTTTTACCGGGGCAAATCCTGAAAGAATTAATTACTAACGACCGGATTGTTGGGGGGATTGATCCAGCTTCAACAGCTAAGGCTGAGGCATTTTATCAACGATTTGTGACTGGTGAGATTGTACCCACCCAAGCCCGCACGGCAGAACTAGCCAAGCTAGCGGAGAATGCCTTCCGCGACATGAACATTGCCTTTGCTAACGAACTGTCACTGATTTGCGAACACTTGAATATTGATGTTTGGGAACTTAGAGAACTCTCAAACCGACATCCACGGGTTAATATTCTGCAACCGGGGCCAGGAGTGGGTGGACACTGTATCGCAGTCGATCCTTGGTTTATCGTCCACTCGGCTCCGGAGCAAGCACGACTGATTCGTACCGCCAGACAAGTAAATGACAGTAAACCGCGTCATGTCGTCAAGCAGGTTAAAGCAGCCGCAGCAACTGTTGATCGCGCAGTCATTGCTTGTTTGGGTCTGGCTTACAAAGCGAATATTGATGACCTGCGCGAAAGCCCAGCCTTAACTATTGTTAGAGAACTGGCAAAGGAATCAATGGGGCTGATTTTGGCAGTAGAGCCTCATATTTCATCCCTACCTGCTAGTTTAGATAGCTTGGGAAGTGTCCAACTCGTCGAATTAGATGTTGCTCTTGACAAAGCAGACATCTTAGTGGTTCTAGTTGACCACCAAGCTTTTAAGCACATAGACAGTTCTAAATTGGAAGGAAAGACGGTGATTGATACGCGAGGGATTTGGCGATGAAGCAGGTACTGATTCGGCAGGGACAAGCAGTGGTTGAAGAGATTCCTGCTCCTCAAGTCGAACCGGGTACGGTTCTCGTGCGGGTAGAGCGCTCCTGTATTTCGATTGGGACAGAAATGAGCGGTCTCAAAATGAGTAGTCTACCGCTATGGCAACGGGCGCTCAAGCAGCCAGAGAACGTCAAAAAGGTTGTCGAGATGGCAGTGAGCCAAGGAGTATCGCGCACTGCCAGCGTGATTCAAGGCAGGCTGTCTAGTGGTCAGCCCACGGGGTATTCAGCCGCAGGTACGGTGTTGGAAGTGGGAGCTGGGGTTGAGGACTTGCAACCGGGATCTCGGGTTGCTTGTGCTGGAGCCCAGTGCGCTCATCATGCTGAAATGATTCGGGTACCGCGCAACTTGACAGTACCAATACCGGATAATCTGGACTTTGCTGAGGCTAGTACGGTGACGCTCGGTGCGATCGCCCTTCAAGGTGTCCGTCGCGCTCAACCGACTCTGGGTGAAGTGTTTGTGGTGATTGGCTTGGGAATTTTAGGTCAGCTAACGACTCAGATGCTCAGAGCCAATGGTTGTAGAGTTATCGGTACCGATCTTGATCGCCAACGCATTGCGATCGCCAAACAGTTGGGTATGGATATCGGCATTCATCCGGACGATGGGAACAACATCGAACAGGTGGCACGGCTGACGGATGGATTAGGTGCCGATGGTGTCATCATCACAGCGGCTACTCCCTCAGATGAGGTGGTATCTACAGCGTTCAGAATGTGCCGAAAAAAAGGGCGAGTGGTGCTGGTGGGGGATGTAGGATTGAATCTCAACCGCGCCGATTTTTACCAGAAAGAACTTGACTTCTTTATCTCTACCTCCTATGGTCCCGGTCGCTACGATAACCATTACGAAGAACAGGGTTTGGATTACCCAGTAGCCTATGTTCGTTGGACTGAAAACCGCAATATGGAGGAGTATTTGCGTCTGGTAGCTGCTGGTAAGGTAGTCGTGAAATCCCTGATTCATGCCACTTACCCTGTAGAGCAAGCAACAGATGCCTATGAGGTACTCAAGAATCCAGGAGAGAAACCTCTTATGGTACTGCTTGCCTATCCACAACAGCAAGAAGTGACCACTCCGATTAGAGTTGTTGCTAATCCTACTGCCACGCCTGCCGGAGCTAACCGAATCCGGGTAGCTTTGGTGGGGGCTGGTGGTTTTGCTAAGGGGATGCACTTGCCCAATCTCCAAGCCCTAGCAGATCGCTATCATTTACAAGCAGTGGTGAGCCGAACGGGACATAATGCTGTCGCTACAGCAAAGCAGTTTGGTGCCAATTATGCCACCACGGACTATCAGCAGGTCTTGCAGGATTCAGAGGTTGATGCAGTCATTATTGCCACTCGACACAATCTGCATGCTTCGATGGCGTTGGAAGCTCTGAAGGCTGGAAAGCATGTTTTGGTGGAAAAGCCGCTAGCCTTGACAAACGAGGAGTTGCATAAAATTGAGACTTTTTATGACTCTGCGACCGATGAGTCTTTACCAGTGCTTCTGACTGGCTTTAACCGCCGCTTTTCTGGCTATGCTAGGAGGATTTATGAATTAGTTCAAGGCCGTAGTAACCCAATGATGCTCAACTATCGAATGAATGCGGGCTATATTCCTCTCGATAACTGGGTGCATGGGTTAGAAGGAGGAGGGCGCAACCGGGGTGAAGCTTGTCACATTTACGATCTCTTTACCTACTTGACTGGTTCTAAGATAGTGGCGGTGGAGGCAAAAGCGATCGCTCCTGCTACGGGTCATTACAGCCGCACTGATAACTTCGTTGCCACAATGACGTTTGAAGACGGTTCGGTGGCAACTCTGACTTACACGGCTCTCGGCAGCAAGGAGTATCCCAAGGAACAACTAGAAGTGTTTGTCGATGGTAAGGTGCTGGTACTCAATGACTACAAGCAGCTTGCGATTAGCGGTTCTAAGGCAAAGGGCTTGGAAACCAAGGTGGTCAGTAAGGGTCAGAAAGAAGAGTTGGAAGCTTTTGCTCATGCGATTCAGCAAGGAGGCGAGTGGCCGATTCCTCTGTGGCAACAGGTACAAGTAACTGAGATTAGCTTTGCAGTAGAAGTGGAATTAGGAGCTTGAGCGAAGGCATTATTCTCGCTGGTAGAGAGAACTTGTTTAGAGCTACTTACGGCAGTAACAAATACCTTTTACCAATGAGTAAAAATTAATAATTTCCCTGTCAATTAAAGAGTAAATGATTGATAGGGTTTGGTCTGAGCAAAATCTAATTTAATAGCTTAGAAGATATTTTAATAGAAGATTTAAATTTAATTGCACGGCTTTATAAGAAATGCAGTGCAAGGAGTTTAATAATAATGGCAATCGTTTCAAGAGAAAACCCAAAAATTAGCATTGTTATACCAGTTTATAAATCGTCAAAATCTTTGGAAATTCTGGTTGCCCAGTTGCATAAAGTACTCAGAAAACTGAACTGCGACTATGAGATTATTCTTATAGATGACTGTAGCCCTGATGACACTTGGGTTGTCGTAAAAACACTCAAAAAAGAGCATGGTGAAAGGCTCAAAATCGCGAAACTTTTAGTTAATAGCGGTCAACACAATGCAATTCTTTGTGGTCTATCTTTGTCAACTGGTGCCATAGTTATAACCATGGATGACGACCTACAGAACCCACCGGAAGAGATTCCCAAACTGCTCGAAGCGATTGACCAAGGATTCGATCTAGTGATAGGCGCTTATGACTCGAAAAAACATTCTAGTATCCGCAAATCCAGTGGAAGATTGATTGACTGGATACTAAGAAAGATATTCGCCCTACCCCGAAATTTCCAACTCACCAGTTTTCGTGCTACAACGCGACCTGTGGTAAATAACGTTTGCCAGATGAGTGGTGTGTTTCCGTACATTACAGCCATGATGCTTTCCAATGCATCTCGTTACACAAATGTCTTAGTCAGGCACGACCCGAGACCATTTGGTAAATCAAATTACAACTTGAAGCGCAGTATACGTCTCGCGGCAAACCTAATCTTCAGCTACTCCTCCTATCCCCTTTACTTCGTTGCAATATTGTGTTTTGTAGCTTTTCTGTTGTCTGTTATTTCTGGTGTAGTGACAGTTTATTGGACTATTACCTATGGTACCTCTGCTCCAGGTTGGGCGAGTACGGTGGTAATTGTCTCCTTCTTCAATGCTTTTACCCTGTTATGCCTAGTGATCTTCGGCGTTTATCTTTCGCGGATCAACCAACAAATCACACGCACGCGGCTGCCTTATACGATCAGTGAATTGGATGAGTAAAAAAACTTTGTTGGTTCTTGCTGCTTCCCGATATCAAATTCCAGCGATCGCAACGGCAAAGCGACTAGGATACCGGGTTATTACGACAGATAATGTACCAAATAATCCCGGCCATGCACTGGCGGACAAGAGCTATGGAGTTGACACGACAGACAAGGAAACAGTTTTAAGCATTGCACGTCGAGAAAATATTGACGGCATCATTGCGCCTTGCACTGATATAGCGATTCCAGCATGTGCGTATGTTGCCGAACAATTGGGGCTTCCGGGAGCGCCACTAGAATGCGCCAACCTGGTTTTCGATAAGATAGAATTCCGTAAATTTCTCCAAAAAAATGCGTTTCCAAGCCCAAAGGCTTATCCGATCACGCACGACTATCAACCAGACAACAACCTATTTCGGCAACCCTGGATTATGAAACCTGATCGCTCGTCTGGTAGTAAAGGAGTTTTTATTGTAAGTTCTATAGATGATTTCTATCAATACCTACCAGAAACACTTAGCTTTAGTCCAACAGGCAGAGGAATTTTGGAGGAATTCATTCAAGGTTTTCAAGGTACATGTGCAGGTATCCTGAAACAAGGTAAATTAGCGCTAACCTTCGTTTTAGATCGCCAGACAGCAAGCCCTCCCTATGTAGCAACCTGGGGCCATCATTTACCTTCAATGCTGCCCTTTCTATGGCAAGAAAGGCTATTCTCGATTCTCCAAGAAATCTGGAATCTACTGGGTGTTACTGACGGTCCCTTTGACTGTGATTTTGTAGTAACAGAAACTGAAATTTATATCTTGGAATTAAGCCCCAGGCTGGGCGGTAATGGCATTACTACCCTGCTAAAAAAAGCCACAGACTTTAACATCGTTGAATATAGCGTTAAGCAAGCTTGTAGTCAGCCAGTAGAGCTGCCGACGATAACTAACATCAGACCAACTGCTGTCGTCTTGTTCGGAGTTGAAAAAAAAGGACTTTTGTACTATGACCGAGAAGAAGTGGAAGTACTAAAAAAAGAACCCTGGATCGACTCACTGTCTATTGATTTAAATTTAGGTGAGCCAGTTTTACCCTTTATTAACGGCAGACATAGGATAGGTGAAGCTTTTATTTTCGGTAAGAATCGCAGAGAACTTGATGCCAGAGTTAGCGAATTAAAACAGCGTTTGCAAGTAGAGGCAATATGAAAAAGCTTGCAGCCCGAAAAACTATTACTCTACTCACTAGTATATTTATTTTTATTATCTGTATTCGCTACATTTTTACAACTTTCCAATGGACAGAAATCATCCAAATCCTAAAAAAAGCAAATTGGATTTGGTTGCTGGGAGCAGGAGCGATGTCAATTATCTTCTATTGGCTTCTTCGCACTTTGCGCTGGTTTATTCTCCTAAAAAATCTGAATTTACATATTAATTTTATTCAGCTTTATATATGTGGTGCCGTTTCAATGGGCTTCACGATTATTACACCTTTTCAATCCGGAGAAATGGTAAAAGTAGAACTCCTGAAGAGAAGTGGTCAAATTGAGAGATTTTCGGGCTATAGTTCTTTCTTCATGGAACGTGTAGTTGATCTATTCGTGGTTATCTCCATAGCTGCGATAAGCATCCTAACAAATTTTAATCTCGGAGTCAGCCGTGCAAGTATTATTTTTCTGTGGTCTGTGCTTGTACTTTTATTTTTTGTTGGTGTCTTTGCACTCAACAAAATTAATGCTAAGGGTAGGATAGGTAAATTTGTTCATCATATAAGGTTGTACACCAGTAATATAGGGTCTCTTTTGCTAGTCGTTCTATTGACGTTCTGTGCTTGGGCTATGGTGGCCATCGG